>JALHJD010000298.1 GCA_022837185.1 Desulfobacteraceae bacterium | reverse complement strand
GACCAGGGGTTCCTCCCGGATTGCTTTTGCGGACAACCGGTTTGCTGCGCTCCCCCATCAGGGTGGACCGGAACCGTAATTTTCACCTTATATGAATCTGAACGGAGAAAGTCCAGAAAAAATTTCTCCCCTTTCCGGGAAGCGGCTTCCCTGTACCGCCCGCCGACCGGTTCCGGGTCACCCGGGAGTTATTGGGAAAATGGAATAAAATTCACCTCGATGGCCGCCCTCCCTTCTTCGGAACGAACGAAGTCGAGAAATTCAGAGACATCGGCATTATTGTCTCCCGCCAGGGTCAGGTAATAGGTAGCGGCAAGCCCATAGTGGCCGCTGATGATGTTTTCCCTGGTGGGATGGACTCCGTCAATGGCCACGATTTCTCCGAATTTCTCCTGATAGGAATTGAGCCCCATGAACGTTACCGCTCCGGGGGTCAACGACACGTAGTTGCCGACCATTGAAGGGCCGTCGCCCACGTGGGCATCGGCGGCCAATTTATTTCCGGCCTCCAGGATGAATTCCTCAAAAAGGAGCGTCACCCCGCTTTCCAGTTCCGGATTGATATATGCGACCCGCACCGGCAGGTCGTTGCCCCCGATTTCCCGCCAGTTCCTGATTTTTCCCTGAAAAACATCCGCCAACTGGGCGGAGGTCAGGTTGCCGACGCCATTGCCCCTGGAGGAAACGATGACAATGGGATCCTTGGCAATGGGAACGCTTTTCCATCGGGCCATGACCTCCGGGTCGAGCTGCAGTTTTCCGGCAAGCTGTTCTATTGTCTCACAGGTAAAGGCAAAATCGATTTTCCTGTCCATCAGCAGGTGGACCGCCTTCTTGTTCCCTGTGTTGCCCAATTGCAGTTTTGTGCCGGTCCTGTCCGTAAAGGGTTTGGTCAGATCCTGGAGCAGAAAATACTCGGTCTTGCAGCCTGCGGACTTCAAAACCTGAGGGGCTGCGGCCTGGAGGCTGGCTCCCGTCCACGGGAGATTGAGGACCAGGGCGACGGCGGTCAGGGTGATAAGATGCTTCAGGTGCACGATGGTCCTCCATTTCAACTTGAGTTGATTCATTCCCCGGCAGCAGGGCGGGATGAAAACTTCTGTTCGCGGCTGCCGACATAAACATCTTCATTAAACGATAGCCCCGGGGAAAAAGTCAAGGATCGATACATCGGGCACTGAAAAAAAAAATGAGTTGTTTCCAAGAGTTGATTTCACATACCCCCGGACCGGCAATCCCGCCCCCCGGCCACGCCGTGGTTTCCCTCCCGGACGCGGCCGGGAAAATGGTGCGGTTGGGAACGACCCGCGGCTCGAGAATTGCTTTGCAGGAACAGGCCCTGCATACGGGCAAGGGTGAGGAAAGAGACACAGAATGGACCTGCGGCCCCGGAGAGAATTTTCCGCTTGCCGGGACCTCAGGTTATGCCGATCCGGACCCGGAGGCTCCGGCTGGAGCATTCACGGAAAGGACGGCGGGCGAATTTGTTCGCTCCGCCGTCCCCGGCCATGGGTCAGACAGTCGATTTTGCCGGAACGACCTTTTCTACGGCGCCACTCCGGCTTCCGAAAATCAACGGAACCAGCCTGATGTACCAGGCTGCCGACTGGATCTGGAAAATATAGGCAATGGCGATGAGCAGGGCAATAGTTGATCCCTCCCGGCCGAAGGCGGTCATGGCAATGGCCAGGGCGATGGACAGGTCGCGCATGACCACCCCGAAAACCATGGCGATGGCGTCTTCACGGCTGAAGAACAGCCTGCCGATTACCGAAAGCAGTACGTAACTTATCAGATAGAAGAGCGCCAGCGGCAGAATGATGATCAGCAGGTCGGTGGGATCGGCCAGGATGGTCCTGGCCTTGAGGGCCATGGCGACAAAGGCGATGAGGGTGACGCCCAGGGCTGAGAAAGGGGGAAATTTCGGCTTGTATATCTCCATCCAGGCCTGCTTGCCGTGTTTCTTCATCAGGTAGCTCTGTGTTGCCAGGCCGGCGATCAGAGGGACGAAGACAAACAGGCAGATCTGCCGGAACATGTGGAGCATATCCACATCCACGGTCGCCCCCATGAAAACCTTGGTATACACCGGCGCCGCCAGAGCCCCGATGATCAGCCCGAAGACGAGCATTTTGGTGGCGGATTCCTTGTTGCCCCCGGCAAAGCCCGTCCAGGAAATGGTCATTCCGGAGGCCGGAAGCACCCCGATCAGGAACAGCCCCACTGCCCACAGTCCGTATTTCGGTTCAATGCCGCCGAGGAACACCCGGCCCAGACCCAAGACCAGCAGCGGAATAAGCAGAAAGTTGATCAGCTGGGTGACCACCTGCAGCCTGAGATCACTGCCGGAAAAGACCGACCGGACATTCAGGGTCGCCATCATCGGATAGACCATGACAAAGGTGATAGGAATGATCAGCATTTTCAGCGGCCCGGCATCAAAAAGATACCCGCCGGCAAAGAGACCGAGGCCCATGGAAAACGGAATGGCCCAGACAAGGTTTTTCTGAAGCAGTTGCAAATAATGAATCATGATTCATTCTCCTTTTTCGCTGTCGATCAGCGCAATGGGCAGAAACTGAACAGCGGCCTCAACGGTTCACATGGCAATGGCTTCTTCGATCATGTCTATTATCTTTCCATAGGTTCCGGCCAACGAGGCGGGAAAATCCCTGTCGTCGACCATGACTCTGACATTGTCCGGATTGAAATGAAAAAAACGAATCTGGGTGTGCTCATCCCTGCTGAAGACCATGACATGCTTGGGCATCAGTATGGCCCTCTCCGGATTCGCCTGCAGACTAGCCGCCGCCTTATCCGGCTTGCAAAGCTGAATCATGTGCAGATCAAAGCCCTCGGCCACCTCGGCCCCGTGCCTGCCGAAGGTCCTGGCCATTTCCATGGTGCTTTCATTGTGGATGATGAATCCGTGCCGCTGGACGACCTTT
>JALHJD010000297.1:2997-3933 GCA_022837185.1 Desulfobacteraceae bacterium | reverse complement strand
GGAATGGCCAGCGCGCCGCCGAGAAAGAGACCGATGGCATTGAGCTCGGCGGTCATGGCCGAGATGACGGTGCCGGGCTGCATCTTCCGATAGAACTGCAGGGGGAGCTGGAGGATGTGGTGGTAGAGTTCGTTGCGCATGCCCACCAGTATTTTCTGGCCGATCACCGTCTGCATGACATTGATGAGGTACTTGAGCAGGCTTGCCAGGGTGATCGCCCCGATATAGAGGGCGCAGTAGAGGAACAGCAGCTGTTCATTGCGAAGGTGGATGGCCTCGTTGACGATGCGTTTCTGCATTTCCAGGGGAAAGACCCGGAAAAAGAGGCTCACCAGGATGACGGCCAGCAGCAGGAGCTGCAACGGGCGGTGGCGGGTGAGAACCCAGTAAAACAGCGGCCGCCGGGTTATCAGCACGTCGGCCTCCGGTCAGGCAGGAAAAACATGGGCCGGGTTCTCCCGGCCGAACCGACGGATCGGGCCGGAAAAATTGGTGACCGAGCGCGAACCGCGGCGGAGGGTCCATGACCGTCCGGCGGGGTACCGTCCGATCGGCCAACCTTCATGCCTTTGCCCACTGCAGGTTTCCCGCAGGGTTGATTTTCGCCAAACAGGCAATTGCCGGACATAGTCTACTATATGATTGTATCCTCTTGAAAATCAAGGGATTTATGCGGCCCGGCCCTCACTGTCCCCCGGTCAGTACGCCAGGTAGGAGAGCGATTTGAGAATCAGGGCAAAGCCCATGGCGAACATGCCGGTCAGTCCCATGCCGCAGGAAAAGCCGGCCAGCAGCACCGGGGCATACTGGCGCCACATGGCGCCGAACCGTTTATGGAAGTAGTAGCGCCCGAGCAGGGCGCCGGCCACTTCCAGGATAATGCCGTGGGGGGTCGATTGGCCCAGCCCCCTGACCACCCCGTAAATCAGCAGCACC
>JALHJD010000297.1:0-2970 GCA_022837185.1 Desulfobacteraceae bacterium | reverse complement strand
GTCCCAGGCCGGAGAGGACGTAGCTCGCCTTGAGGGCCTGAAAGAACAGGGAGTTGCCTTCGAGGGTGGAGGTCTGCATCAGCAGGGTATTCAGGGCCTGGAGGTGCCACAGTTCCTGGGCGTACGGGTACGAGCTCGAGGGAATCGGGGCCAGGCGCCAGATGAACTGGGAAAAAAGCAGGCTGGCCACCATGACTACCGGGAAGACGATCAGCTCGGCCTTGATGATGCCGCGGAACGATGTGCCGGTCAGTTCCACTTCCCTGAACCCGACGGTTGCTTCGCCGTAGTTGTGAATGGGAATGGGGGCGTACCATATTTCAATTCCCTGGTAGCCGAAATACTTGGCGCCGGCGATGAAGCTGGCTTCCCGCACCAGGGGCAGGCTGACGAACTGGCCGGCAATCCCCTCCATGCGGGCGGTGATGTAGGAGATGACCGGGGTGTAGATGAAGCCGTAGCCGAGGAAGAATATCCAGGGAAAGTTGGGGACCAGCCAGACGCAGAGCCCGACATAGGAGAGGGTGGAAAAGAAATAGATGGCGATGGATACCCAGAAGTTGATGTCCCCCCGGCCGGGCGGCGGGGAAAAAAGGTCCTTGAATGTACCCCGTCCCGCCCCGCCGCGGCTGAACGACCTGGCCACGGTCCAGACTCCGATGACGCCGATGGCCAGACCCAGGCCGATGCCGAAGCTCATGTAAAAATCGAAGTTGTTGGCAAAGACGGTGTCCACGGTGCCCATGCCCTGGTGCCAGCGGTGGAGGATGCCCTGCTGCCACAGGATCGGGTTGAGAATCACGGTAATGGTCAGGCCGACCAGGCCGCCGATGACGGCCCAGAACGGCAGGACCATGCCGATGAAGACCAGGCCGAGATCAAGCTGCAGACCGGTGGCGACCGCCGGGAGGACTCCCTCGGTATGGCGGGTCAGTTCGATCCAGGGAATGGGTATGAGGCGGATGGGCTGGGTGAATATCAGGCCGGAGACGACCGGCAGGAGGACATAGACGGCGCCGAAGGCCAGGCCGATGACGCCGCCGATGGAAAAGACCCGCCATTTCCAGCCCTTGTCCTTTTCCTCCGCGGATTCGGCCAGGGCCATGGTACCCAGGGCGCCGACCGGGGCCATGGGGAAGGGGAGCCGTTCAACATCTGAGGTGATGCGGTAGAGGGCATAGCCGAGCCCGAAACGGTCGACCCGCTGGATGATCTGCGAACCGACAAGCAGGAGGATGGGGATCAGCCAGTCGCGGTGGAGAAAGGTCCGCGCCGCCATGGACGCGGAGTCGGCGGCGGGCGCCACCCAGGATGGGATGAACTCGGTGACGCCGAGCATCTTGGCCGCGTCGGACTGCACCAGGTACTGGTTCCAGAGCAGGCCCTGAAAGGGCGAAGCCAGGGCCGCGCCGGCCATGTAGTACAGGATGAAGATTTCCTGCTGCCGGAGGCTGGTATGGGCCCGCTTGGCGATTTCGGCAAAGAGGATGATCGTCACCCAGCGGG
The DNA here is from genome assembly GCA_022837185.1 of Desulfobacteraceae bacterium. GTDB lineage: Bacteria > Desulfobacterota > Desulfobulbia > Desulfobulbales > Desulfobulbaceae > UBA10518. Next base: position 1,464 of record JALHJD010000297.1, on the reverse strand, counting down.
CGGCCGGGCCGATGCCGGAGCCGATGACCAGTTGGAGGTACATGGAGCCGGGCATCATGAGAAAGCCGATGAACACCGCGCCGATGACGGTTTTCCAGTCGAAGCCTTCCTCGAAATGGTCCGGGGCCTTGAGCAGGTCCCGGTATTCTTTCAGTTCCTTGTCGTCGTACATGATGCCTTGCTGGTATCAGTCCGGCAGGACCTGGTAGCTGGCGTCGGAAAAGAGTCCGATGATGGCCCAGGTGCCGCCCATGAACAGATCGCCGATAATCAGCCCGATGAAAAAGAGCCGCAGTTTCTTGAACAGGACAACCCCGCCGTAGCGCATGCAGATCGTGTTGCAAAGCCAGCCGACGAAGAAGCTGAACCAGAGGATCCACATGGCCGAACTGTAGGCGGTAAGATACCCGATGGGGTGGATCGGCCACCAGTAAAACCGGTGGTAGCAGGTCACCAGAATCAGCATGACCACCGCGCCGGCGGCGGTGAAGATCCGGACCCAGTTGCCTGCCTCGACCCCGGTCTCGTTCAGGCGCACAACATTTTCATACACGTTGAGGGTGGTGCCGGTCGCCCATTCCAGCTGCAGCTCCCGCATGCCGTATTTGTAGCACAGAGCCAGCATGGCCAGGAAGGAGCAGATGACCGCGGCGACCAGGGTCGCACCCAGGCCGAAGAGCAGCAGGCGGCGGGAGGAGAGGGCATGGTGGACCTGCCGGGCGTGCAGCAGGGACGGCATCAGCGATTCCCGCAGGTCGACGAACAGTACTTTCTGGGCAACCGCCGCGATCAGGAGACCGGCGTGGGTGAAAAGACCTGGTCCGAAAAACGCCAGCAGGCCGTCGATGGGGGCGGCGGTGAGGGTGAAGTAGCCGATGCCGCCCTGGCAGATGACCCGGGAGGCGACCAGGGTGATCATGAAGAAGGCCGAGATGACGAGCACCGCGGCCTTGAGCCCCATGCCGAAAAAGACCGCCCAGGCGATGATGGCCGCCATGCCGGCAACGGCGATCCAGAAGGAGAGGCGGACGCTGAACCATTCGGTGTGGACCTCCACCTTGCCGGGCCGGAGGGACTGGACGAAAACGTCCCTGAGATGCTGGCGGGAGAGCCAGAGCAGAAAGAGAAAAAAGACGCCGTAGGCGCCGATCATCTGGGTTTCCTCCGGCCGTGCCAGGGTGGGGCCGAAGGTGACACCCAGGGAAGCCGCCGGGATGGAATAGCCCAGCATCGCGAGCAGGCCGAACAGCAGGCCGCCGAGCAGGTAGAAAAACCAGAAGGAAAGGGAAATCTGGCGGGCGGCAAGGAAGGCGAAGCCGATGAAGACCGGATAAATATGTATTTTCAGCTTGATGAATCCCGACAGGAGGCCGGTCTGGGGGAAATAGGGGCCGGCCAGGACCAGGGTCGGGATCTGGGGCACCGTGGGGTAGTAGAAGTTGAGGCCGTTGATGGTGTGCAGCA
>JALHJD010000296.1 GCA_022837185.1 Desulfobacteraceae bacterium | reverse complement strand
CCACCATCCAGATAGAGGAAAGCCATAAAATAAGGGACAACCGGGTCAGCACGGACTGCCGGATCAATCCGCAGGGCCGGACGTGCGCAATCCAGGAGAATATCCATGAATGACTGGAACGTCGTGGTCACCGTCCATGAACGGAACCTGGCCGCTGCCCTGGATGTTCTCCGGGAATACGGGGATGCTGCCAGGACGGAATATTTCAATGTCGCGGTCATGAAGGTTGCCGATCCGCTTCTCTTCATGGAGTCGCTGCGGGAAAGGATTTCGTCCGATCCCGGGCTGCTCGCCGTTCTGGCGCGGGTTGTTCCCGCTCTGCATGGGTTCAATTTTCAGTCACCCGAAGATTTCGAGCAAAAGGCAAAAAAAGTCCTGGGCGGGTGGGCGGCCCGGCTGGGCGGCAGGCGATTCCATGTCCGCATGCACCGCCGCGGATTTAAGGGGCGGCTCTCCAGTCTGGAGGAGGAAAGGCTTCTGGACGGGTTCCTGCTGGAGGAACTGGACGGGATGCAGAGCACGGGCAGTATCGACTTTGCCGATCCGGATATGATCATCGCCATTGAAACCATCGGCCAGCGGGCCGGCTTGTCCCTCTGGACCAGGGCTGAGCTGGCGCGCTATCCTCTGCTGGGGCTGGACTGAAAGGGGCGGCGGACCGGCCCCGGCAATCTGCCCGACCGCGCAGACCATGCAGCGAAACACCCCCGGGCGGAAGACCCCTCCGGGGACCGGTCAGCCCCTGCCGTCCTGCGTCCTGGCGCCTATCCATACCTGCCAGGGATTTCGCTGGCCGGCGCAGGCCCGGATACGCAAAGTCACCGGGCCTCCTTCAGGCTGCACGTACTGGACCAGCACCTCCCAGACAGGATCGTACTCGACGACCAGCCGCGATGTCCTCTGGTCGGGCTCCCCCTCCCGGAAGACGATATAGCAGTGCTCCAGAGGAAGATCTTCCTTCAGCGGATCGACCACACCCCGCCCCATTTTCTGGAAGCCGTCAAAGGCGACGTAGGCGATGGATTCCCAGCAATCCCTGAGCATGCGATTAAAGTCCTCGGCGTTCATCACCCCATCTCTTCCGTTTCTTTTAACTTGTCGTCATTCAATCTTTTCACATTATATCATGATGGGGTTATCATATAGTGAGTACCCGCTCTTTTTTTCCGCGGGTGGTCAATGTTGAATAACTCTTTTGGATTACGATCGAATCTCCGAGCGAAGAAAATTATAATTCAGGTATATACGGCAAATGTGAATATAAAAGAACATTCTGCCAATCGTCATTCAATTATAACATGAAGATAAAAAAAAACTGAGCCGGCAAAGGACCGGCAGGCAGGGATCAGGACCGGTATCGCCGGAATGTATCTTGAGCCGCCCTGGGCTTGAAGTTGTCCTTCATTTCACGGAAAATCAAGCCGTTACAGAGGAGGCAGAAGAAATCTTCGGTGAAATTGTATTGACACCGGGGCCTTGTCGATGGTAAAAAATCCGTATCGGATGAATAGTTAAGTTAAAGCAGTCACTTCCCCCATGAGCCTTCCTTTTTCCCGTTTGCCTCCAGGTCGAGAAGTTTGCTGATCACTTACTCATTTGATCCTGCCCGCCGCATTTTCCCGGGGCGGAATAATCGAGCAGCAGGTTGCGGACCGCAGGGGAAGAGATCAACCACTTGATCTGCCCGGACGGATAGATGAACCACATCGTTTCAAAATTGGACCAAGCGGTCTGACAGCCGGACCGCAGCCGGATTCCATCGGGAATGAAATCCGGTATTATTCACCACGGTTTCCTGGAGAAACCAAGAAGCAAGGAGTTGTACACATGTCAGAAGGAACAGTAAAATGGTTTAATGAATCAAAGGGATTCGGCTTTATCGAGCAGGATGGCGGGCAGGATGTATTCGTGCATCATACTGCCATCCAGGCCAAGGGCTTTCGCACCTTGCAGGAAGGAGAGCGGGTCAGGTTTGATGTGGTCGAGGGAAAGAAGGGACCGGCCGCGGAAAACGTTGTGGTCATTTAAACCAGTTGTTTTGTTCAAATCGAAAACCCCGCTTCAGGCGGGGTTTTTTGTTTTTTTTAGCCCGAGGGGGAGATCTGCTCCTTCAGGAACGTCTGTTCATGGTGAAACGGCCGGCGGCCGGGTCCGGTCAGGGTTCTCGTTTTGCTCCAGCTCGCGCATGCAGGCTGGACAGACAAGCTGCACCACTTCGGCGTCCGAGCGATGGAGGATATACTCCTCGAGGCTGTGCCATTCCTGATTCTCATCCAGAATTTTTCTGCAGCTGACGCAAACGGGCAGAATCCCTTCCAGTGTTTCAATCTTCTCCAGCGCCTTGGTGAGGTCATTGAGCAGGTCTTCCTTTTCCTGCATGGCCCGTTTCCGTTCAATGGCATAGATTATTGATTTGTAGAGCATGGCAGGGGCAAGAAACTGTTTTTCGAGGTAATCCTGCGCACCGTATCGGACAGCCTGCAGTGCTGTATTCTCATCCTGCAGGCCGGTAAGAACAATGACCGCGGTATCGGGAGAAATCGTCATCACGGTGCGGACAGTGTCGAGCCCCATGGAATCAGGCAGGGTCAGGTCGAGCAGTATGACGTCGAATTCCCTGTTCGTTATCAGGTCGATGGCCGCTTCAAGGGTATCGACCTCGGTGATGTCATAACGGGCGTCCTGTCTGTCGGACAGATATTCCCTGATGAGCAGAACATCTCCGGGATTGTCCTCTACAATAAGCACAGATAGCTGGTCCATGAAATCCAAGCCTTTGGTTGAATATTCACCTGATTTGTCGTCGACCCTGTCAATATATCAGCATGTCGGTAAAAATAAAACACCCAACTCGATTCAGGGCTGATTTTATCTCCTGCCGCCGGGTTGAGGAGCGCCGGCAACATTTTCCGAATGCATCGGAATTGTCCGGCATAACAGGAATCAACTGCCGTCTGGAGGATGGATCCCTGTTGGGGG
>JALHJD010000295.1 GCA_022837185.1 Desulfobacteraceae bacterium | reverse complement strand
CCAGCAGTTCCGGAGGATTGGGCGGGATCGGTCCGCTGGGGATGTAGTAGAGGTTGTCATAGCCGGTCTTCCTGATGACCTCCTCCAGACTGGCGGCGCCGGCAAGAAAGCTGGACAGGCCCGGCGAGTTGTCCTCGAAGTCGAAAATCCCGTGCAGGGTCGGCTTGCGCAGGTCCGTGTCGATCAGGAGCACCCTGGCCTTGGAGCCCAGCAGGGACAGGCCGAAGTTGGCGGCCAGGGTGCTCTTGCCGGCATTGGGCAGGACGCTGGTCACCAGCATGGTCTTGGGCGGCTCTTCCGAGGAGGACAGGCCGATGGAAAACATGGTGGTCCGGATTGCCTCGGAGATGGGCGCCCTGGGATCGTTGAAAACGATAAAGGGCAGCTCGTCCTCCTCCGCCGTTTTCGGATCCATGAACGGGATGAGCCCCAGGACCGGGAGCCGGTAGCGGGTGGTGAATTCATCCGGATTCTTGACCGTATTGTCCATGTACTCCAGGAGAAAAGCCAGTCCCACCCCCCCGAAGGCCCCGAGCAGGATGCCCAGCAGCAGGCTGCGGCGGACATTGGGCTTGTAGGGGCTCAGCGGCGGCCTGGCCCGGTCGATGATCTCGTGGTGGCCGGCATCGGAGCCGACGGTGGCGCTGATCTCCTTGGACCGGGTCAGGAGGCTGTTGTATACCTCCTTGTTGGTGAGCACCTCCCGCTCCAGGATTTTATACTGGGTGGCGCGGTCATTGAGCTCGATGGCCAGCTGCTTCTGCTCCTCGGCCTTCCGCTTCAGCCGCTCCTCGTTGCCGAGGGCCGCCTCGTACTCCAGCCGGATGGAATCGATGATCCGCTGCAGCTCCCGGTTATAGTTGTTCTCCAGCTCCTGCATCCGGGCCTTGATCTTCTTGACCTGCGGGTACTCGTCCTTGAAGACCGTGCTGAGCTGCTGGTATTCGGCCTGCAGTTCGTTGTGCTGCTTCTTCAGCTCCTCCATCAACTTGTTGTTCATGACCGCCGGCAGGCTTTCCCCCCCATTCTCCTGCGCCTGGCGGTACAGAGCCTCCCTGGCGATGCGGACGGTGACGGCCTGGGACAGAGCGTTGTTGACCTCCTCCAGTTCGCGCATGACCAGGTTGAGGCGGGAGTCGAGGGAAATGATGCCGGTCCGGCGGGCGAATTCGTTCAACTCCTTTTCCGACTGCTCCAGCTTGATCTTGGCCGCGGCGATCTGCTTGCTGAGAAACATCTCGGCCGACTGGAGGGTGGCCAACTGGCTGTCCATGCTGGCCTGCAGGAACAGATCCATCAGGTTGTTGACCATGTCGGCGGCCAGCCGGGCATTGGGATGCTCCATGGAGATTTCTATGAGCTGGGTGTCCTTGATCGGCGTGACCTTGAGTGCTCCCCGTATCTGCCTGAGGTATCCTTCCATGGCGACCTGCTCGGCGGCCTCCTCGTTCATCACCAGGGACGCCTCCGACTCGAAGCTGGGCCGGATCAGGTCCCGGGCCATCCCCTTCAACGCCCCCACCGACCGGAAAAAGCCGGACAACAGGCCGCCCTCCTCGTCATCCTCCCCGGCGCCGGTGAACAGTTCGTTATTTTTCAGGTCCATCTCCGTAATCAGCCTGCCCAGGAGGGAGTCGCTCTGCAGAAGCCTGACCTGGGTGGAGATGTACTCCTGGGACTTCAGGAAGGACTCTTCCATGGTCTGGAAGCTGGTGATGTTCCGCGCCGTCGGGGTGGTTTTGATCATCCCGGTGGACCGGAACAGGGGGGTCTGGGAGAAGGTGAAAACGGCCACTGTGGTGAAGGTGACCAGGATGGTGACCAGGACCACCCATTTGCGCCGGATGAGGACATCGAGGTAATCGCGCAGGTGGATTTCCTCCTCCATGAACGGCATGGTCTCGCGGACATGGGTGGAGGGCAGATGGGTGGCTTCCTGGGCAACGACGACATTCCGGTTGTCGGCATGCCCGTTGTCGCGGGTGTTCGGCTGGTTGTTGCTGTTCATATTATGATGCATCCTCTCCGGAGATATCCGTCCTGTCCGGAAGGTTTGATGTTGATTCACGCGCCGGCATCACCACCGGCCCACTTTGTCAAAGCATCCCCCGCCGCAACGGACGGAGATACCGCTCATTTCCTGAACAGGCCGCGCAGCATGCCGGCCAGTCCTTTTCCGTTTGTGCTGTTCTTTTTTTTCTCGATCCGGAAACAGTCCCCGGGAAAATATTTCTCAAGCCTTTCGCGGTCCGCTGTCACCGGGACCACGGGTTCTCCGGCCAGCAGGCGCCGGGGGTTCTCGGCGCAGGCCGCGGCCACCGCGGCGGAACCGATATACTCGCCGAGCAGCTTCCATTCATCGCGGTCCGGCGGCATGCGCCGCTCGACGGCATGAGAATCGGTGGCCAGGAAGTGGACCAGCCCCCTGTTGAGGAAGTTGATGGCGGTCTGCTGGATCTCCCGGCCGAAGCCGCCCAGCAGGCTGTGAATATTCATCTGCACCAGGACCCCGCCGGCCGTCATTTCCCCCAGCGCGGCTTCATTGTCCTGGAAGGCGATGCACCGTTCCGGATGGGCCACTATCACCTTGATCTTTTTCCGGCGGAGGAGGCGCAGTATCAATTGGTCCGGCCGCATGTACGCCACCATCAGGGGGAATTCGATCAGGTAGTGCCTGCTCCCTCCCAGGGGCAGCAACTGGGCGGCCGGGAAATCGAGCTGCAGGCTGTCCACAAAGCCGATCTCCATGCCCGGCAGGATCTTCAGCGGGACGCCCGCCTTATCCAGCGTCTCCTCCACCTCGGCCACGGACCGGGCAATGCGCTCCGGCGCCGGCGCCCAGCCGGTAAACCTGAACCAGTGGGGCGTGGCGATGACGCAGTTCATGCCGATGGCCCTGTATCGCCGGGCGGCTTCCAGGCACTGGACCATGCTCTCCGGCCCGTCATCCAGACCGGGGAGGATATGACTGTGAATGTCAATGAA
>JALHJD010000294.1:1194-4180 GCA_022837185.1 Desulfobacteraceae bacterium | reverse complement strand
GCTATCTCGGCCGCTTCACCGAGTGGCATGAATACGAGCACCGGGTCCTGGCGGTGGTCGACGGGCGGCAGGTACCGGTCCCCTTCAACCTGAATTCCCTGGCCATGCTTTTTCCCGAAAGCATGGCCAAGTCCCTGGAAAAGAAACTTGTCGACCGGTTCGGGTTCGGAGTGAAGGTACCCATTCTGCAGTTGCGGCAGACCGATGATCCCGAGTTGAAAATGCTGGCCGATTTTGTCTACGAGAAAATTTTCGTCAACTATACCGTCAAGCAGTGGGGCTGCGGGCCGGAGGAGATCGCCCCGGAGGTCACGGAGCGGGTCCCGGTGTTTGTTTCCCGGGACGACAGGTATTTTCAGGACACCTATCAGGCCGTGCCGAAACACGGCTACACAAGGATGTTCCAGAACCTGCTGGATCATCCCAATATCCATCCGCTGATGAATACGGACTACAAGGATGTCGTCACCGTTGATACATCGAGCGGGGATATCCGGCTGTTCGGAAGCCCCTTTGCCGGGGAACTGATTTTCACCGGGTTGATCGACGAGCTGTTCGCGTTCCGTTTCGGCCGCCTACCCTACCGGACCCTGGATTTTTCCTTCGAGAGCCTGGAACGGGAATATTTCCAGAAAGCTGCGGTGGTCAATTATCCGAACAACTATGATTTCACCCGGATCACCGAATTCAAGCGGATTCATGGCCAGAAGCTGCGATACACAACCATTCTGCGAGAGTATCCCCGGGACTACAAAGGCGTGGAGCAGGAGGCGGACACCCCCTGCTACCCGATGTTCAAGCAGGAAAACCAGGCCCTGTACGAAAAATATCTGCAGACGGCCGCCGGATTCCCCCGCCTGACCCTTGTCGGCCGCCTGGCGGAGTACCGCTATTATGATATGGACGATATCGTTGTCCGCGCCTTGGACGTCTTTGCCCAGCAGTTCGCCTGATCGGGGAGCCGCCATGGAAACGCCGCGACAGATCAGGTTGAGCATTGTCCTGCTCAACTACAACCGGCTTGACGAAACCCGGCAGACCGTCGAACGGCTGCTGGCAATGGCCGGGGAGCGGCCGGATATTGAAATCATCGCGGTGGACAACAACTCGGTTGACGGCACCGCGGAGTACCTTGAGAAGCAGGACGGGGTCCGGGAGGTCCTGCTGCGCGAGAACAACGGCATTGCCGGGTACAACAAGGGCTTTGCCCTGGCCGCCGGCGACTATATCCTGGTCCTGGACGACGACTCCTGTCCCCGGGATGCGGCGACCCTCAACCGGATCGTCGCCCTGCTGGACAAAAATCCGGAGATGGGAGTCCTGGCCTGCCACATCGAGACCCCTGCCGGGGCGCCCCAGTGGAAATGGCATCTCCCCAGGGAGCACCGCTTCGGCATCTCGCCCTTTTTCATCGGCTGCGGTTTTGCCATCCGCCGCCGCCTTTTTGAGCAGATCGGCTGGTATCCGGAAAACTTTTTCATCTACCAGAACGAAATCGATGTGAGCTTCAAGGTCAGGATGCAAGGCTATGAGATTTATTATGACCCGGAGTGCCGGGTGGTGCATCGCGGCGTTCCCAGCCAGAGGCCAGGGCGGCGCTGCGTCTATTATCCCACCAGGAACACCATCTGGCTGATACGGCGATATTACCTCCGGCCCGCGGCAACATACATGCTGTTCTCCCGTCTCCTGGTCGGTCTGGGCAGGGCAATGTATCTGCGGCAGATGGAGGCGTTCTGGAGCGCGGTGCAGGACGGTTTTTCCGAGCCCATAGACCGTCAGCGCCCGTCACGGGCGATCCTGCGCCAGGCGGCTCCTTTTTTCCGGCAGAACAGCATCGTGCACCAGACAGGGAGGATGACATGAGTGCATCGCCCACGGTCCTGGTCATCATCGTTACCTGGAACAAGAAGGCCTATGTGGTCGATCTCCTGCAATCCCTGCAGAGGCTGAGCTATCCGGCGGAGCGGCTTGATGTGGTGGTGGTTGACAATGCCAGCAGCGACGGCACCGCCGAAGTCCTCAACAGGGATTTCCCCGGGGTCCATGTCATCGAAAACAGCGAAAACCTGGGCGGTACCGGCGGCTTCAACACCGGCCTCCGGTACGCTTTTGCGCAGCCCGAGGAAAAATACGACTACCTGTGGCTGCTCGACAACGATGTCCAGGTCCACCGCAACTCCCTGACCGAACTTGTGACCCTCCTGGAGACCGAACAGGACGCCGCCGTTGCCGGATCGACCATGATGCAGTTGACCACGCCCTGGCGCATCAACGAAATGGGGGCCTTTGTCGATCTGCACAAGGGAAGGCTCCTGCTCAACCGGCACCGGGAGGATGTCCCCGGACTGGAGGGCAAACCGCTGGAGGAACTGCACAGCATGGACATCGACCTGAGCGGATACCTGGAGGACTGCCGGCCCAGCATGGACGTTGAATATATCGCAGCCGCCTCCCTGCTGATCCGCTCCCGGGTCGCCCGGGAAGCAGGGTTGTGGGACGACTATTTCATCCACTACGACGACGTGGAGTGGTGCCTGCGCATCGCCCGGATGGGGCACCGTATCCTGGTATCGGCTCGGTCCCTTATCTGGCACCTGCCGGCGGAATACAAGGTGCCGACCTGGATACTCTATTATGACAACCGCAATGTGCAGTATCTGCTCGAAAAACATGCCCCCGACAATGTACCGGGACTGCGGCGCTGGATCAGGAAAAAAGCCCTGTATTACATGCTGCTCGGCAAAAACGACCTGGCCCGGCTGCACCTTGACGCCCTGAAGGACTTTCGCCGGAGAAAAACCGGCAGGAAGGACATAGTCCTGGACAACTGCTATTTCCCCGCAGCCCATGTGGAGGAACTCCTGCACAGTGACGGGATTCGCCGAATCCTGATTCCCTGGACCGTCGATCTTGACAAGAGCGGTCTGCACGACATTGTCGCCGCCGCCATGAAAAAGCGGTCCGATCTGCGGGTGGACTGCCT
>JALHJD010000294.1:0-1169 GCA_022837185.1 Desulfobacteraceae bacterium | reverse complement strand
CGTTTGTAGAAGATGCGCCGAGCTGTCAGATACATGGAGCGGGTTGTGTGCAGACTCCCGCCGGCAAGATGAAACGGTGGTACAATCATCTCAGGCGGTACAACCACTACGACCTGGTGCTGCAATCGGATTACCAGCCGATCCTTCCTCTGACAGCAGCAGCGGAGAAGATCCTCTATGTCAATTATGAAGGGGTAAGTCTTCGGGATCGACCGGGATTGAAAAATATTCTATCATTCACTCAGCAACAGGTTGGAATATCCTGACTGCATAGCATTCAATTGATGAATATGCCGACTGAGAAAAATGAATGTTCGCCTGTAATAAGTGTGATCATCATTGTCAGAAACAATGAGGAATTGTTGCCGCGAGCCATTGATTCCGTATTGAAGCAGACCTTCGATCATTTTGAACTCATCATTGTCAACGACGGCAGCACGGACGGCACCAAACTGATTATTGACCTGTATTCTGACCAAGATGACCGTATCAAACCCAAGCACCTTGAACGGAATGGCGGACGATCCATGGCCCGCAATACGGGACTGGACCTGGCTTCAGGCAGGTACATTTTTTTTCTTGATTCGGATGATTATCTGCCGGAGACTTCCCTCCTCGATCTTTTCCAAATTGCCGAAGAAAACCATGCCGATATCGTGTACGGCGGGACCCGTGCCTTTGACGGGGAAACAGGCAAATGGCGGGATTTTTATTACACCGACCGCATTATTGATTCTGAACGGCACAATTTCCGGCTTACGGATCACCTGGAACTGGTGGATAATCACCAGGTCGTCGGCCGGCTGTTCCGTCAGAATTTCCTGCAGCGAAACAGCATCAGGTTCAGTACGGCACGGAGAAACGCCGAGGACGTTCTTTTTGCCTTTTACAGTGCGTTTTATGCGGGGAGCCTTTCGATGGTGCCGCAGAAGACCGTGTATTTTTACAGTTTCGGCAATCAGTTCGAAAATGTGGATGAAGCCCAGCTTCTTGATGCGCGGGACAACGTCCTTGAAACCATCGAGTTCACATTACGGTCCAGCGCCGACCCGCTGAGGAAGAGAATGCTGCAAAAAGGCGTAGTATTCGCCGGTAATTTGTACAGAGCTCAAAAGGTATATGGAAACGATGAAAATCGATTTAATGCCTACCTGCAGTCGCTTGTACCT
>JALHJD010000015.1 GCA_022837185.1 Desulfobacteraceae bacterium | reverse complement strand
AGACCGGATCGAATCCCTTGGCAATGAGAGCGTTGCTCACCTCGGTAATATTGCGGTGGTCGCCGATGCTGAACTGCTCCCCGCCCTGTTCGGGGCGCCCGTAGCCGCCGGGGGCGGTGCAGGAGCCGGCCGAATACCTGGTCGGGCCGAGCCCGACCATGCCGTTGCGGAATCTCTCCTCCTCCCGGGTGGAAAGAATGAGGCCGACATCGTGATCGAACAGCCGCAGGGCGAAGAGCAACTGGCTGAGATTTCTTTCGCTGACCGGGAAGGGGGGCTGAAATTCTCCCGCCGCCGGACGGAGGCGGGGAAAGCTGACGGTGAACGCGGTCTGCCAGAACCGCTTGCGCAGCCACTGCAGATGCAGGGCCAGGGCAAGACCTTCGGTCCGCCAGTCGGTCAGTCCCAGCAGGGCGCCGAGGCCGACTTCCCGCATACCGGCGGCGGCCGCCCGCGCCGGAGTGTCGAGCCGGTAGTCATAGTCCCGTTTCCGGCCCCCGTGATGGACCCGGGCGTACACTTCCCGGTCGTAGGTTTCCTGGTACACCGCCACCGCTGTGATTCCGGCCCGGAAAAGCCGGACGTATTCGTCGCTGTCCAGGGGCTGGACTTCAATGGAAAGGGCGGCGAACCTGTCGCGCAGGCGCAGGGCCAGCTCCTCCAGATAATCCGTCCCCAGCGCCCGGGGCGCTTCGCCGCTCACCAGCAGAATGTGCCGGAAGCCCCGCCGGTGCAGGATCGTGGCCTCCGCTTCCGCCTCGTCAAGGGAGAGTTTGCGGCGGGGAATGGTGTTGTTGACGGAAAAACCGCAGTACGCGCACCTGTTCGTGCACAGGTTGGAGAGATACAGGGGCGCGTAAATCTGGATGACCTTGCCGAAACGCTGGTTGGTGATCCAGGCGGAACGGCGGGCCATCTGCGGCAGAAAGCTCTCGGCCGCGGGGGAAATCAGGGAGGCAAGGCCGCGGATATCGAGCCGGTCCCTGTTCAGGGCCGAACGGACATCCTCTTCGGTCGACCGGAAGATCCACTGCCGGAGCTCGTTGAAATCGGGCGGGGCAAACATCAGTTCTGGATAAAATCGAGATCGGCGTTCAGCAGGCCGGTTTCCGGGGAGGAAGCGCTGGCCGCGGTTGACCGCCGGCCGAGGCCCGCCTCATAGGCTTCGCGGCCGGCCTCCACCGCCAGCCTGAAGGCATGGGCCATCCGCACCGGGTCGCCGGCAACGGCAATGGCGGTATTGACCAGTACGGCGTCGGCGCCCATTTCCATGGCCTCGGCGGCATGGGAGGGGGCCCCGATTCCGGCATCGATGACCACCGGGACCCGCGCCTGTTCGATGATGATGCGCACCTGCATGGCGGTCCTGATCCCCTGGTTGGTGCCGATGGGCGAACCGAGGGGCATGACCGCGGCCGCCCCGACGTCCTGCAGGCGCAGGGCGAGGATCGGATCGGCGTTCATGTAGGGCAGGACGATGAAGCCTTCCCGGACCAGTTTTTCGGTGGCGATCAGGGTGTCCACCGGGTCGGGCAGCAGGGTGCGGGGGTCCGGGGTGACCTCCAGCTTGAGCCAGGCGGTGCCGGCCGCGGCCCGGGCCAGCCTGGCCAGGCGGATGGCCTCCTCGGCGTTGCGGGCGCCGGAGGTGTTGGGCAGGAACTGCACTGCATCGCGGTCCAGGGCCTGCATGATGTCGTCCTGCGGATTGGTGAGATCAACCCGGCGCAGGGCGACCGTCACCATCTGCGCGCCGGAGGCCTCCACGGCCTCCCGCATGACGCGGCTGGAGGAAAACTTGCCGGTCCCGACAAAAAGACGGGAGGTAAAATTCTTGTCGGCAATGGTCAGCATCTCAGCCTCCGCCGACGAAGCGGATCAGTTCGATTCGGTCGTTTTCCCTGAGGGGATGAGTCGCAAAGTCGTTGTATTCGACAATCCGGCCGTTCAGCTCGGCGACGAGCGTTTGCGGGTTCAGGCCCAGGGAAAGGACCAGGTCGTTCAGGGTGGCCGTTTGCTTGACAGCCATCTGTTCGCCGTTGCAGGTAATGTCCATGGCAGGTGATTTGTTCCAGCTTGGGTATGGCGGCCTGGCGAACCGGGCTGCTCGGGTTCGGTCCGGGGCAAAGCCTCCGTTGCAGGTCAAGTCTTCATAATAATCCGATCGGGCCGGATTGCCAACCCTGTTTTTGGACCGTCGTGCCTCGGACCGCAACGGGGCGAACCGGGAGCGTCAACAGGAAGAGGAAGACGTCCCGCCGTCACGGCAGGTCCCCGGAGGAAGGGTCCGGGAGGGCTCAACCGTCACCCCGCTGAGGGAAGAGCGGGCGCCGACGGTCGCGTTGTCGGCTACTTCGCAGTCGTGCAGGCTGACCCCCGGTTCGAGGATACAGGCGCTCCCGATCCTGGAATTGCCGGTTATCCGTACTCCGGGGTGGATGATCGTATCCCGTCCCACCTGGATGTTCTGGGCGACAAGGATAGTTTCCGGTCCGTACATGGTGACGCCGGCGAGCATCAGTTCGGTATTGCGCCGGCGCTGCATTTCCGCGTGGGCCCGGGCCAGTTCGACCCGGGAATTGATGCCCAGGACATCGACGGGTTCGCCGTGGACAAACCTGTTGACGGCCATGCCCTGCCTGTTGGCGATGGCGACGATGTCGGTGAGGTACACCTCCCCCTGGCTGTTGCCGGTTCCCACCTGCCTGAGGGCGGTGAAGAGAAATTCCCTGTCCACCAGATAAATTCCGGCGTTGATTTCCCGGATCTGCCGCTGCCGGTCGTCGGCGTCTTTCTCCTCGACGATGCCCCTGACCTGTCCGTCGCGGTCGGTGATGATCCGGCCGTAGCCGGTGGGATCGGTGACCACGGTGGTCATGAGGGTCAATTCCGAGTTCATGAGGCGGTGATGACGGATCATGGCGTTCAGCGTTTCGGTGCGGATGAGCGGAGTGTCGCCGCACAGAATCAGGATGGTGCCGGCTTCGCCGCAGACCTGCTCGGCGCAGAGCACGGCATGTCCGGTGCCGAGCTGCTCCTCCTGGGTAACAGGGATGAAGGAGTAATCCCTCAGGCAGTGGATGACCCGCTCTCTCTGGTGGCCGACAATGACCGCCGTCCGGGAGATGTCGGCGGCCTGAACCGCGTCCATCACATGGTGCAGCATGGGCTTGAAGAAAAGCTCGTGCAGGACCTTGGCCGTGTCCGATTTCATGCGGGTGCCCTTGCCGGCGGCGAGAATGATGGCGGTTATGTTGTCCATGGCGGTTGTGTCGATACGTCGGTCCGCATCGCGAAGCAGAGCTTTGCCGGCGGATCAGTGTTGGGCGTTGAGCTGCGGCAGTGCGCTCACTCACTCTATTCGGTTTGGTGTGGGGCTGTCAATCCGGAGCAGGAAAATGCAATGGACCGCTTATGGCAGGCTGTCTTCGTAGAGGGCCGCCATTTTCGCAATTTCGTCCCTGACTTTCTCCCGCAGGAAATCAGGCTCCAGGATCCTTGCCTGGGAGCCGAACTGCAGGACCTTCATGATCAACTCCCGGTCATCGGCCACCGGCAGGCTGAGGACCAGGCCGTCCGGGCTCTCCTCAGCGGTCTGTCCGGGATGCCAGTGTTGGCGCCGGACTATTTCCGCGGCGGTGCCGGTGAGAAGAATCCGGGCCGGAAAGCGGCTCTCCGTGTCGCCCTTGAAGATCCCGAAGGCACCCTCCAGCCAGTCATCATCGGGGGACAGGATATGGCTGACCGGCCTGTCCGTACGGCGGCTCCGGGTGATCCGGCCCAGGTGGAACATCCTTCTGGAGCCGCGCAGAAAGCACCAGGAGAGGATGTACCATCGTCCCTGGTAGTGGACCAGCTTCAGCGGATCGATGTCCCGCTCCGACATGTCCCCGGCCGGAGACCGATAAGTAATTCTGAGGGCGGTGCGGGAGAGCAGGCCGTTCAGCACATCCCCGAAAACAACGGGTGAAACGGTTTCGGTTTCAATCCATTCGCAGTGAATCAGGTCATCAAGCGCCTGGCGCCCGGGCGAGACGATGGAAGAAAGTTTTTTCCGCAGCCGCCGCATTTCCGGCAGACCGTCGAGCCCGGCCTCGCCGGCCATTTTTTCCAGCAGGCCGAGGAGCAGGATCAGTCCGGGCGTGTCCTCAAAGGGCAGGCGAAAGTCGCCATCGGTATAATAATAGCCGTTTTTCCGCTGGCTGAAGGTCAGGGGAGCCAACAGCCGGTCGCGCAGGTAGGAGATGTCCCGGTGAGCGGTGGCGGCAGACACCTCGAACTCCCGGATCAGGTCGCCGCTGTTGGGATACCGGTTGTCCCGGATGCGCGAGTGAAAATAATAGATACGTTCGAGCAGGCTCATTTTTTTAGCCTTTTAGGCTGTAGGCTGTAGGCTGTTAGGCTGTTAGGCTGCAGGCTATAGGCTGACAGGTTATAGGCTATTTGGAAATTTTTGCGATCCAAACAAAGTGGGAGTGGATCACAAGATTTTCCGAAGCGGTCAATTTGCAATGGCGAACCGCCTGCAATTCGACCTTTTTCAGCCTAACAGCCTACAGCCTAAAAAGCTAATCGGCTGCAGCCTGAATTTTTTTTCAAAAAAATTCGCGGGTGCTCACTATATGACAAACCCCCTCTGGTACAGTCAAGGAAAAGAACAATACAGAAGGAGGTTTGGTATGCGCTGCAAGATGATTTTCGGTCAGACACTGTTTTCGTTTTTCCATGAAGGACGCCATGACCTGCGCATCAAGGAGGTCCGCTTCCTGAACCGGGATCTGAAGGGGGAAATCAATGGTTCCACCCGCCTGCTGTACGACGAGGCGTCCGGCACCATCCAGCGGTATGTCAACGGCTCCGCGCCCATCGCCAGTCTGCCGGACGACATGGTCTGCTTCCTGGCCGAGGTGTCGAGGTGCTTCGGCCGGCTGACCGGCGATATGTCATGGGAGAAGGATGTCTGGCTGTGCGTCGACACCGAGGTGATCCCGGAGAAGGAAAAGGGTGAGTCCGAGTCGGACGGCCGGGAAGTTGTCGCGGCGCAAAGCGCCATGCCGCCGGTTCTGACCGGCGGCATGGCGGCGACCACACCGGCGGGCTGCCACGGGGCCGGGTATTGAGCCCGGCCGAAGCGGCAGCTTATCCGCGCAGCCGTTCCGGTTCGAAGAGGTTTTTTTCCATGTGCTTGATTTCGTCAATGCCGGAAATGACAATGGCCGGATCGGTCCGCAGCTCCTTCTCCGGCAGTTTGCCGGGGTAGTTGATGCTGCCCAGGATATGTTTTATGCAGTTGAGCCGGGCGAGCTTCTTGTCGTCCGAGCGGATGATGGTCCAGGGCGCGATGGTGCGGTTGGATTCGTTGAGCATCTGAAATTTCTTGACGCTGTACTGGTCCCAGTACTGCTGGGCCAGGTTGTCCACCGGCGAGAGCTTGTAGTGCTTCAGGGGATCGGTCTGCCGGGCGTTGAAGCGTCTGTCCTGCTCCTCCTTGGAAACGGAAAAATAGAATTTGAACAGCTTGATGCCGTCCTTGACCAGGAGCTCCTCGAACAGGGGGACGTCCTTGAGGAACCGCTTGTGCTGTTCATCGGTGCAGAAGCCCATGACCGGCTCGACCATGGCCCGGTTGTACCAGGAGCGGTCGAACAGCACGAGTTCACCGGCCGCAGGGAGATGGGGGACATAGCGCTGAAAATACCACTGGGTTGTTTCCGTGTCGCTCGGCTTGGCCAGAGCGACGACCTTGACGTTTCTGGGGTTGAGGAAAGCAGTGATCCGCTTGATGGTCCCGCCCTTGCCGGCGGCGTCGCGGCCCTCAAAGATGGCCAGGATCCGGTCCCCCCTCTCCTTCATGGATTTCTGCAGCTTCATCAGTTCGATCTGCAGTTTTTTCAGCTCGATTTCGTATTCGATCCGTTTGACGCTGATCCAGACGGGCACCCGGCCGTCCTTTTCCTCCTTGTTCCTGAATTTGTAGGCCGTGCCCTCCAGGGGTTTAAAATCGTCCGGGACTGTTTTCATGGCGGAGTTTTGCTCCTTACTGCTTTTTTTGGCCATTTCCGGCTCCCTTGCCGTCTGTCCTGTTTTACGAAATAAACTTGCCGAATTTTTTGCGCTGCTCGGTCATGATTTTCAGTTCCCGGTCACCGGGGATGATGATCTTCGGGTCGGGAGTGAAGTCAAGGGTCCGGCTGCGCCCGGTGTATTTGGCGGAGTTCAGGATCAGCTTGATGGTGTTGAGCCGGGCCTTGTGCTTGTCGTCCGATTTGACGACATACCATTTGGAAAATCTGGTGTGGGTCTTTTTGAGGAGCTGGAATTTCATCTCCGTGAACTGGTCCCATAACTCCTGGGCCTGGAGATCGACCTCGCTCAGCTTCCATTGGCGCAGGGGATCGTTTTTGCGCCGTTCGAAACGCCGGGCCTGCTCCTCCTTGGTGACCGAAAAATAGAGTTTGAGCAGGGTGGTCTTGCGGTCATCAATGAAGTTGCGTTCATAGGTGGTCACCTTGCTCATGAACCTCTTGTACTGCTCACTGGTGCAGAAGCCCATGACCGGTTCGACCAGGGCCCGGTTGTACCAGGATCGGTCGAAAAGGACCATTTCCCCCGAACGGGGAAAGTGCTCGATGTAGCGCTTCATGTGCAGTTCGGTGCGCTGCATCTGGTTGGGTTTGCCAAGGGCCACGATCCGGTAGTGCTTTTCGTTCATGTACCGGGTTATCCGTCTGATCGTCCCGCCCTTGCCGGAAGCGTCCCGGCCGTCAAAGAGGATGATCATTTTCCGGCCGGTGCGCTCCATGTGTTTCTGGAGTTTGACCAGTTCGGCCTGATAGGGTTTGAGCTCCTCGGCATTGTAGTAATTTTCCAGGGCGATCTCGAGGATCTTGTCCTTGTCGCTTTTCCTGAGGACCTTGCGGATTTTTTTCCACCGTTCGGACGGTTCCCTGACCTGGTCGAGGTTCTTGTCGATCCGCTCCAGAGCTTCCCGGATGACGGCGGCCATCCGGGATGGAGGGGCTGGTTCCCTGGTTTTTTCCCTTTCCTTGCCTGATCCGGCCTGCCTGCCGGTTTTTGCTGCCATTCCTGCCTCCGGGATCGGACTGTTGCTGCATGTGGAAGATGGAGTGCGATAAATTCTCAGCCTACCATAAATTTGAAATAAAGTACAATTTTCCGCGTCCTGAGAGGGGAAAATCGGACACCGGAGAGGGGGCGCACTTCCGGCAGTCAGTTCAGTTTGCGGCCGGTACGGTACATTTCTTCGTAGATCGGCGGCAGGCGGTTCCGCCGGTGCCGGTCGATCACTTCGTCGATCGGATAGGGGCAGCGGCGCAGGCTGATCCCGATGGTGCCCGGTGACAGTTCGAGCACGCCATAGGAGGCCTCGGGGCTGCCGTCGAACATCCGTCCAACCGAGCCGGGATTGAGGAAGTGGACCCTGTCGATCACTTTATGGTACGGGGTGTGGGAATGGCCGCTGACAAGGATGTCGCAGTCCGTCCGGGCGGCCAGGTCCCGGAATCTGCTCGCCGGTGTGTCGGCGAAGAGAAATTCATTGTCGTCGTCCGGGCTGCCGTGGAACAGGCCGATCCGGAACCCTTCGACAACAAGACGGGCCCGGTTGGGCATGGCGGCCAGGTATTCCCGGTTTTCCGCCCTCAACTGTCCGGCGGTCCACTCGTACATGATCCGTTTTTCCGCCTTGCGGGGCTTTTTGAACGATCCTCCTTCCAGCAGCCTGAGCACCTTGGTGTCGGTGTTGCCGAGGATGGAGACAGCCTGGTGTTCCCGCAGCCAGTGCAGCGTTTCGTTGGGAAAGGGGGCGTACACGGTTGCGTCGCCGCAGTTGAGGATGATATCGATGCCCTCCCCCCGGCACCGGCGGTCAATTTCAGCCAGGGCGGGAAAGTTGCCGTGAATGTCGCTGAGGAGGAGAATTTTTGTCGGCATTGGCGGCCCGTGCAATACATTGATCAGAAGAAATGTTACAGAAGCGGTCCAAGGAGCAGGGCGGTGTTTTCCATGAACCGTTCGCCGAACGAGCGCCGGGCAAAGTGATCCGGGTCAAGCCGCCGGGCCTGCTTGATGTAGCGCAGCTGGACATTCCTCAGCTTTTCCGTGAATTCCCTGTTGTAGACAAACAGCGACAGTTCGAAATTCAGCCAGAAACTGCGCATGTCCAGGTTGACCGAACCGATGAGGCTGAAATCGTTATCCACGGTGATGGTTTTGGAATGCAGCAGGCCCTCCCGGAATTTCAGGATTTTCACCCCGCTGCGGGTCAGTTCGCCGTACCGGGCCCGGCTGGCGTAATCCACCAGCCTGGAGTCGTTTTTTTCCGGCACGATGATGGATACGTCGACTCCTCTCTGGGACGCGGACTTGAGTGCGGCAAGAATGGCATTGTCCGGGACGAAGTAGGGGGAAGTGATGATGAGCTCACTGCGGGCCGCATAGATTGTCGTCAACAGGAGGTCATGGATTCCCCCCTGTTCAAAGCCGGGGCCTGATGGAACAAGCTGGACCAGCGCGTCGCCGGCCGGCTCGACCCGGGGGATCCTGGCGATTTTGTCGAGCTCCTCCAGGCTGACGGCGCTTTCAATGAACCAGTCGTAAAAGAACGTCGCCGTCATCGCCTCCACCACCGGTCCCTGAACCCGGACCATGGTATCGATCCATTTCCCGACGTTTTCATTTTTTTTGAAGTCGAGGGGGTCAACCAGGTTCTGGCTGCCGGTGTAAGCTGTTTCCCCGTCGATGATCGCTATTTTCCGGTGATTGCGCAGATCGATCCGGACAAAAACGGCGCGGAATATACCGGCCGGCAGGGCTTCGACGATCTCGATGCCCCGGGCTTTCATTTTTCCGGCCAGGCCGCTTTTCAGGAAATCGGCGCTGCCGATGGAATCAAGCAGTACTCTGCAGGTCACACCCCGGGCCGCGGCCCGCAGGACGGCCTCGGCGATATCGTCGGCCAGACCGCCTTCCTCCCAGATGTAAAATTCGAGGAAACAGCTTTTCCGGGCCCGGTCAATGTCGGCCGTCAGGGACCGGAAAAAGGCGGCCGGATTATCAATCAGTTCGAGTCTGTTGCCGGGCAGGGTCGGGAGACCGAAAACCCGGCTTGCCTGGATCTCCACCGGCCGGCACTGGGGGTTGACATGGTTCCATTCCGCCTGGATCCGATGCTCCAGGCTGGTGACCCATTTCTTGAAAAGCGGTACGTTGTCGGCGGCGTGCGCCGCCCGCTTCTGGCCGAGCCTGTTTTCGCCGAGGAGGAGATAGATCACTGCCCCGAGAAAGGGAAGAAGGAGTATGACCACCAGCCAGGCGAGGGTGACGCTGGCCTCCCTCTTGCGCATGATGACCCGCAGGGACAGGACGATCCGGATCAACAGGTCGGCAAGAAATATGGAAGCGGTCAGGGTCCAGGAAAATTTCTCCATGGGGCGCGGTCGGCATCAAATAGAAATAAAATAAATAACATATCATCCCTGATTCGCCATCGTGGGTCAAGAAAAATGTTGCCCGGGGAGAAGGTCTCTGTTTTTCTTTTCAATCCTTTTCTGTTAAACTGTACAGGAAATAGACATTGCCGGGAAGCTGTTTGTCGTTATAATGAGACAGTTTCGGCCATGTGCGGAAACCCGCCGATGTCCAGGCAGCAGGCTGTCACCGCTGCCCGGCCCGGCGGCGGCCCGCTGCCGCCGCGACAGCCCGCGTACCGTCCTGGCGGCCGGCAAACGGGCGATAAGTAGAGGCGACCCTTTTCGTAAATTCAATCCGGAGGCTCCATGAACATTAAGGGATTTTCCGCCGCGGCCATGGCGGCCGGCATCCGCTACAAGGACAGGCTGGACCTGGCTTTGATTTATTCGGAGGTGCCGGCGGTGGCAACCGGGGTCTTTACCACCAACAAGATCAAGGCCGCCCCTCTGCTCCTGGACATGGAGCGCCTCGGTCAGGGCAGGGCCCAGGCGGTGCTCATCAACAGCGGCAATGCCAATGCCTGCAACGGCCCGCAGGGCATGGAAACAGCAGTGGCCGCCAGCGCCGTTGCCGCCCGGGAGCTCGGCATCGACGAGAAACTGGTTCAGGTTGCCTCCACCGGGGTCATCGGCCAGCCGATGGACCTCAAGCCGTTCGAGGCCGCCGTCCCGCAGCTGGTTCGGAGCCTGTCCCCCGAGGGATTCGACGATGTGGCGAGGGCGGTCATGACCACCGATACGGTCCCCAAGACCTCCGCCAGGCAGGTTGAAATCGACGGGGTCGAGGTCTCCCTGCTCGGAATCGCCAAGGGATCGGGCATGATCATGCCCGATATGGCCACCATGCTCTGTTTTATCATGACCGACGCCCAGATTGTCTTCCAGGAGCTGCAGGCCGTGGTGCGGCGATGCGTCGACCTGACGTTCAACAGGATCACGGTGGACGGCGATACCAGCACCAATGACATGGTGCTGGCGCTGGCCAACGGCGCGGCCGGCAATACCTGGATAGACGAGGAAAATCCCCAGGGCCGCGAGGCCCTCGAGGCCGCCGTCCTCGACATCTGCCGTGATCTGGCCATCCAGATCGTCGCCGACGGCGAGGGGGCAACCAAGCTGGTGACCATCCGGGTCATCGGCGCCCGGGATGACGAGGGAGCGATGGCGGCAGCCCAGACCATTGCCAATTCGGCCCTGGTCAAGACCGCCTTTTTCGGCGAGGACGCCAACTGGGGGCGCATCATGGCCGCCCTGGGCCGGTCGGGCTGCCTGTTTGATCCGGAAAAGGTCGCCATTTATTTCGACGACGCGCAGATGGTCAGGGACGGTGCAGGTCTCGGCGCCGCGGCGGAAGAGGCGTGTACCGCCGTGCTGCGGCAGGACCGCTTCACGGTGACCGTTGACCTGCAGGACGGGTTGGGGACGGCGGAAGTTCATACCTGCGACCTGTCGCTCGATTATGTCAGAATCAACGCCGATTACAGGTCCTGAGTCCGGGGCGGCAACATCCCTCTGCAGCGCGGAGACGGATATGGCGGACCGGGCCCCCCTTGATTGCGGTTCCGGGTTCCACGTGGAGCTGCGCCCGGAAATGTCGGTCCGGCAAGCCATGACGGCTGTGTACCGGGAACTGCTGGAGAAGATGCGGTGCAACGCAAAGGGTATTGTCGAAGACCTTGATATTGAGCATCTGCACGACTTCCGGGTGGCCGTGCGGCGGACCCGCTCCGGCCTGGGGCAGATGCGGGATGCCCTGCCGGTCAGGGAAACCGGGAAGTTCCGGCGGGAGTTTGCCTGGCTCGGGCATGTAACCGGACCGGTCAGGGACCTGGATGTCTGCCTGGGGCATGAACAACAGTACACCCTCCTTCTGCCGGAGAGCCTGCGGTCCGGGCTCACCCCGTTTTTCTCGGCCTTGAGGGCGCAGCGGGCCGTAGAGCGGGAAAGGCTGATCCGCCAGCTCGCCTCGGCCAGGTACCGGCGGCTCATCACAGCCTGGCAGGAATGTTTGGACCGATCCGGAGGAGAAAGCGGGCCTTCCGGCCGGCCGATGCTTGATGCGGTCCGGGAAATCCTGCAGCGCAGGTTCCGAACCGTCATCAGAGAGGGGAAGAAGATCCATTCCTCCTCTCCCCCGGAAAAGCTCCACCGTTTGCGAATCCGGTGCAAGAAGCTCCGGTATCTCCTTGAATTTTCGGCCTCCCTGTTTCCCCGGGAAGACATCGGCCCGGCCATCAGGCAGTTGAAACGGCTGCAGGAGAACCTCGGGGACTTCAATGACCGGGCCGTCCAGCAGGCAATCCTGGAGCACCACCTGGCGACTTTGCGGTCCGGTTCCCGCGCGGACCTGGAAACGGCCGCCTCCCTGGGCGGTCTGCTCGCCCGGCTGCATCATGACCAGCAAAGGGTCCGCCGGCAATTCGACAGGCGCTTCAGGGAATTCGCCCGGCCGGCCAATGTCGGGCTGTACGGCAGACTGATTGGCAAACAGGACCGTTCCGCCGGGACCGGTCACCGGGAGTAAAAGGGATGGCCGCCCTCAAAGGCAGGGACACTGCCTGCTTCTCCCTGGAAGCAAAACGGGGGACCATGCGGCGGAAAACCATCGCCGCGCCCCACCCGCCCCAGCCGGCCGCCTGTACGAACTTCCGGCGCGGGCCGGAAACGGAAACGGCGCACCGATGAAACGCCTCCTTCTCTGCCGCCATGCCAAATCAAGCTGGAAAGACAGTTCCCTGGCGGATATCGACAGGCCCCTGAACAAACGGGGGAAGATGAACGCGCCGGAAATGGGCCGGCGGCTGTTGGAAAGAGGGGTAAAGCCTGATCTGGTCGTTTCCAGCCCGGCCCGGCGGGCCTATGCGACGGCCGTCTATCTTGCCGGGGAATTGGGCGTGCCCGAGAGGGAGATCCGGGTTGTCGAGGCCATATACGACGCCTATCCCATGAAGCTGCTGGAAGTCATCCACGCCATCGATGCCGGCCATGACCAGGTCCTCATGGTCGGCCACAATCCGGAAACCACCGTACTCGCCAATCTGCTCGGCCGGCTTCGGCTTGAAAACGTGCCGACCTGCGGAATCGTCGCCCTTGATTTTGGGGTCCGTTCCTGGGAGGAGATAGAAGAGGCGCAGGGCACCCTCGTTTTCTTCGATTCCCCACGCCGGTGAGGGATTGAAAGAAAGGGGTGGACCGGGCATGACGTTCATGCCCCCGGAAGCGTCCCCTTCCACAACCATGGGGTGAGATCGGGCATGGCGCGGCCAAGGATGGATTTTTCCTTTTCAAAAGAATCCAATGAAAGTAACATATACGAATAATTTGTCATTTCCGCATTTCGGGCTGGTCCCCGCCAGGGGTCGGACGTGACCAACATGGGGATGGACGGAACGGAAAACCATGGCGCTGAATGAAGGAGAACGGCAGGTCGGTATGTTCGGCGGGGTTTCCCTTCCTTCCTTTCTGCAGATGCTGGAGCAGGAGCGGAAAAGCTGCACGTTGATAGTCCGGTCCGAAGATCGCGAAGGAAGACTGTTTTTCAATGACGGGGTGCTGATCGATGCCCAGTCCCTTGGGGCGCTGGGCAGGGAAGCGGCGTTTGCGATATTGTCCTGGGAAAATCCCGCCCTGCATGTCGACAGGCCGGAGGACAGGATGCATCGCATCAGGCAGCCCCTGGCCCGCATTCTCCTCGATTACGCGACGATGAGGGACGAGGAGGGGGGTGACGCCGCGGCGGCCGGAGAAAGCGCAGTCCCGCAGTTCGACGGCGGGTCCGACCATCCCGACCCCGTGGTGCGGGGAGTGGCCCGGCATATCGTCTCCCTCAGGGGGATCAGACATTATTATTTTCTCAACCGTCAGGGGAATGTCATCACCCAGTCATCCCAAACCCTGAAGCTGGGGGATTTTATCACCTACTGCATCGTCAGCGGCATTCAGATGCGCAAGGTGCTCGACGCCAGGGGGCCCAGCCGCATTCAACTGGTGTTCCAGAACGGTGAAACACTGCTCATCCTTCCCGGAGCAGGCATGATCATCGGCCTGCTGCTTGACGGGATGTCCCCCGTGGACGAAATAGTGGAGCAGTTGCGGCCCGTCTTGAGCGGGAAAGCCGGACCGGATAGGGCATGAAAAGTCTGCTGAAGGAGATATCCGTTATTCCCGGAGTCCTGAGAGCCTGTATTTTTGCCAGGGAGGGCGGGCTGGTCTGCGCGGAGGCAGGTGACGGCTTCCCGGAGGAGCGGGTCGAACAGCTCGCCCTGCATTTTTCCCGGCTGGTTCAGATGGCGGGCATGAACAAGCTGGACATCAAATCGACCATTTTCCGCTTTGACAGGTACACCATCGTCTGCTTTCCCCTGGACCAGGGGAGCAGTGCTGATTGCCGTCTGTGATTCCCAGGCCAGCAGCTCCCTGGTCGCCGCCACGGCTGCCATGCTGCAGGACGACATACTGCGGGAGCTCGGCAAATTCTTCACATCCGTTCCTTCGGGCAATCCCCGGTGAAGGCGGCGGCCCGGCAAGGCCGACCGACGCCCAGCCGTGAGGGAGGGGTCCCAGGCCGGGAGCCGGGCACCGGGGCTGTCAGCAGCCGCCCCGTATATTGAGGAGCATCTCCCTGTACGGCCATTGACTGATTCCGCCCCTGAGTATAAACACCTGTTCTTCGGGGATGCCTTTGCCGACGAGGAAATCGTGGGCCCGCTGCGCGGCTCTGCCGCCTCTGGGGCCGATGATGACAATATCGTGGCGGTATGCTTCATACACACTGACGGCCTGGTCGAGGCTCCGGCCCTCAAGCTCGGTTTTCACCGGATAGGCGTAGGTGGCGAGTGACCCGTACAAATGATGCTCCCGATAGGCGTTGACCGGCTGGATGTCGACCAGGATCAAGGGCTGGCCGGTGTCCAGGCGAACCTTGAGGTCTTCCGGGTCCATCAGGTTGTAGGCGCCGGCGAGGACCGGAGCGCAAAGTGCCAGTACAGCCGCGACCGAGACCAGGAGAAGTATCCGTTTGGGTATCATGGGAGTTCCTCTTGTACAGTTTGGCCGGTTGCAGGTTTTGCAGGATACACTTCATACAAGCACATTCCCGGGAACAAAATCAAGCAAAAGTACAATGACGGGAAACGCCGAGGGGTTGTCGGCGTACGGGAAGCCTCAGCGTGGCTGCCGGGCGGCCGTCGGAGCGGAACGGGTCGGGCGGGGTGGCGGCGCCGGCATGGCTGAATCCCCCGGCCAGCCGGTTTTGCGTTTTCAAGGTTATCAGGATTGACAATCTTCCGCTTGACTGGCATCATTGCTCAGTTGGAGACTTGTACCGGCGGGTGCGTACGAGACGGCGGAAATTGCCGCCGTGGATCAGCGGAGAAACTCCGCCCGGCGGTCATGAACTGCCGGAAAAGGAATGGAATATGAGCAACAGACAAAGGGTTGGAACGTGAAAAAGGTAATGAGCTTCCTCACCATGATGATACTGGTTCCCGTCATCCTCCATGCCGGCTGCCTGGAGGGAGACTGCCGGAACGGTATGGGGAAACTGGAGAGCCCGGACGGCAGGGTGTATGAGGGGGAGTTTCGCGATGGGTATCTCTGGGGCGCGGGGACCCTGGTCTATCCTGACGGGCTGACCTACAGCGGCCGGTTTGTCAGGGGGAAATTCGAAGGGCAAGGGAAATTGACCAGCCCTGACGGCAAGGTTTATACGGGACAGTTCCGCAACGGCGTCATTGACGGAAAGGGGACCCTGGTCAGGCCCGACGGTTATCAGTACGAGGGTGAGTTCAACCTCGGGCGGTTCAACGGCGAGGGAACGCTGACCGCTCCCGACGGCAGAAAATATACCGGCGAGTTCCGCAATAACATCATCGAAGGACAAGGCAGGCTTGAATATGCCGACGGGTCGAGCTTCGAGGGTGTCTTCCGCGACGGGAAACCGGCGGGCAAGGGGATTCGCCGCTATGCGGACGGTGGTGTGTACGAAGGTGAGTACCACGGCGACATGCGGCAGGGGCAAGGTATCCTGGTCCTGCCGGATTCCACCCGTTACGAAGGATCGTTCCTGGACGACCGGTACGATGGTCAGGGCACGATCCAATACCCGGACGGAGCAACGTACTCGGGTCTCTTCAGTCGGGGGAAATTCAACGGCAAGGGGGTGCTGTCCAGACCCGACGGCACCGTGTACACCGGTGATTTTCTTGAAGGTTCAATCGAGGGTTTCGGTGTGATGGAATATCCCGACGGCGCCCGTTATGAAGGTGACTGGCGCCAGGGGGCCCGCCATGGCCGGGGGGTCCTGCTCACCGCCGGCGGAAGCAGGTACGAGGGCGGTTTCAACAATGACGTGCCCGAAGGAGAAGGAACGCTTATCCGGCCGGATGGAGAAAAAGTGTCCGGCAGGTTTGTCGCCGGGGAGCCGGTTCAGCCCCCCCTCCCGGCGCCGGAAGTTGCCGCTGTCCCGGAACAAAGGGAAGAGCCGCCCGTGTCCCTGCCGAGCGATCCTCCGCCGGCGGAGGAAAAAAACGCCGGCGGCGAAGTACCAAAGGCCGCTGAGCCGGTTGTCCAAGGTCCGGTTTTTGCCGACGGCTTTCTGTTCACCGACGGGTCGAGGCAGAAAAAGTTTACCGGCACCACCAGGTTTGTCCTTCCCGATGACAGCGTTTATGAAGGGGAGGTCAGGGATGGAGTGATGGACGGGGCGGGGACCCAGATTTTTCCTGACGGCCGCCGCTACAAGGGCGGTTTTGCCAACGGCCTGCGTTCCGGCCGGGGGGAGTACGTCTATCCTGACGGCGCCAAGTATACCGGCGAATTCAAGAACGGTCTGTTCGAAGGGGAAGGAAAGTATGTCTTCCCCGACGGCAGCACGTACGAAGGTGAATTCAGACAGGGGTTGTTTGACGGCATCGGCAAGCTGCATTACAAGGACGGCAAAAAATTTGTCGGCTCCTTCAAAAACGATCTGCCGGACGGCTACGGAACCCTGCTGTCGCCCGACGGATCGGAGTATGAAGGCGGCTTCACTGCCGGGAGGCGAAACGGCAGGGGCAAGTTGACCTATCCCGACGGCCGGGTGTATGAGGGTGAGTTCCGGGACGACCTGCTGGTGGAACAGCAATAAGGTGGAGGAAAACGTGAATTGGCAGTATCGCACCATACTTTTTGAGTACCAGAAGGACGGTCTCCTGGGGGACAAGTACATCGATGACGAAGAGATGGAAAAAGTCCTGAACGAGCAGGGTGAACTGGGCTGGGAGCTCATCAGTGTTACTCCCGTGCAGGAAGGCCTGCTGTCGTTTTTTAAACAGGCCCTGGCGGCCGCAAAACGGCAGGGCGTCCCGGGGGTTGAGGCGGTCCGCCAGGCGGCTCCACCTCCCCAGCCCCCCCCGGAGCCGCAGGTTCAACGGAGCAAAGAGTCGGAGCGGACGGAAAAGAAGCCGGAGATCCGTCCACCGGGAAAGAAGACCGACATGATCGGCCGGATCAGGATCTCCTGAGCAGGCGGTCGTTCCATCCATGGTTGGATCCGACTCGAAAATCTCCGCCTGGATGCGGGAGCTCCGTCACACCCTGCATCGTTTTCCCGAGCTTGCCTATGAGGAAAAAAAAACCGCCGGGCTGATTGCGGAGCAGCTGTCACGGTTGGGTATTCCCCATATCTCAGGGATAGCCGGTACAGGGATTGTTGGGTTGATCGAGGGCCCGCCGGCAAACACTGGGCCGGACGCCTGTGTCGCCCTGCGGGCGGACATGGACGGCATTCCCCTGCAGGAGGAGACCGGGCTCCCCTATGCTTCGACCAATCCGGGAATCATGCACGCCTGCGGCCATGACGGCCACATGGCCATGCTGCTGGGGGCGGCAGCCCTGCTGCAGCGCGAGAGGCCGCCGGGAAAAGTGAAGCTTTTGTTTCAGCCTGCCGAGGAGGCGGGCAGAGGGGCGCGGAAAATGATCCGCGAGGGGGCGCTGGACGGCGTGGGGATGATCTTCGGCGGTCATATCGACATCCACTTCCCCGCCGGGACGATCACCGTTGACAGCGGTTTGATCTGTTCCTATACCGATCCCTTCACCATTACCATCCGTGGACGAGGAGGGCATGCGGCCTGGCCGCACGAAGCCATCGACAGCGTCGTCGTCGCCGCCAATCTGATCATGACCCTGCAGACCCTCGTCTCCAGGGAGGTCGATCCGGTATATCCGGCCGTGGTGACTGTGGGCAGGGTGCAGGCCGGCACCGTGCACAACGTCATTGCCGACAAGGCGGTGATTGACGGTACGATCCGCAGCGCCCATCCGGAGACCCGGCAGAAGATATTGAGAGGCCTGCAGCGTATCATCCAGGGAACCGCGGCCATGAGCGGGGCGGACATTTCCCTGCAGCTGCATGACGGCCTTCCGGCTCTGATCAACGAAGAAGGGGCCGCGGCCATCGCCCGCCGGGCGGCCGTGGATATCGTCGGAGAGGAACAGGTCGTTTCCCAGGGACGGCCAAGTCTCGGCGGCGAGGATTTTGCCTTTTACCTGCATGAGATACCAGGCTGCATGGTGCGATTCGGAGCCGACCGCGAGGAAAATCATCCCGGCCCGGCGCATTCCAGCCGTTTTGATTTCAACGAGGACGCGCTGGCCATCGGGGCCTCCTGGCTGGCCCGGGTGGCGGTGTGCGGCCTGGAACGGATGGCGGCCGGGGAGCCGTCGTGGCGGTAGTGAAACAGGTCCCGTTTGCCCCCAGCAGCCCGTTTACCCTCGGAGTGGAGCTCGAATTCCAGATCCTTGACCGGGTGACCCTTGAGCTTGTTCCCCGGGCCGGGCAGCTCATGGCCCTGCTGGCCGGGCAGGCGGAATCAAAGGTTGCCAGGGAATTTCTTCAGTGCATGATCGAGGTGCACACCGGGGTTTGCCGGAATGTCGGCGAAGTGGAGGAGGATTTACGCCGGACGGTCGGCATGGCCGAGAAAGCGGCGGCGCAATGCGGCAGCCTGCTGTTTGCCTCCGGCATCCATCCCTTTGCCAGGCCGGCGACGCAGAATGTGACCGACAACGGCCGATATGTGCGGATCATGGAGGAACTCCAACTGGTCGGCAGGCAGTTCATCGTCCAGGGCCTGCACGTGCATGTCGGCATGGCCGATCGGGAAACGGCCATCAGGGTGGCGGATGTCATGCAGCCCTACCTCCCGCTCCTGCTCGGCCTGAGCGCTTCCTCTCCCTATTTTGCCGGCGAGGATACGGGATTCTGCTCCTACCGGACAAAGCTGTTTGAGGCCTTGCCCCTGGCCGGCATTGCCGATTTCCACGGCAGCTGGCAGGCCTATGAGGAAGAGATCCTGATGCTGCATCGGGCCGGGGTAATCCGGGAAATCCGCGATCTCTGGTGGGATGTCCGGCCCAGCCCCTATTTCGGCACCGTCGAAATACGGGTCTGCGACATGCCGTCCCGCTTTGACGACGTGTTGGCCCTGACCGCCTTCATCCAGGCCCTGGCCGTATTTATAGGGGGCCACCCGGAGGTTGGGAGCAGCAGGATCAATGTTCCGCTGCTCCGCTACAATAAATGGCAGGCCTGCCGGCATGGGCTGGCCGGGGAGTTCTGCGACCCCTTTGGGCTCCTTGCCGACTCACGGCGTCCGTTGCAATGGTCGGTGCGGCGGATGCTGGATGTGCTGGCTCCGGTGATCGACGAATTGGGCTCGGCCGGATGGTGTGCAAGAATCCACGGCATCCTCGAACAGGGGACCAGTACGGACCGGCAGCGGCGGTTGACCGCCGGAGGAAGTTCCCTGCCCGGCATGATGCAGAAGATGCACGAAGAGTTCTGGACATGAGCGGACGGGCAAAGTCCATTGTCGCCACCGGCCACGAACTGGTCAGCCGGGCCGCGGCCGATATCCTCCGCGCCGGGGGAAACGCCTTTGACGGGGCGGTGGCCGCCGGGTTTGCCGGGGCGGTGGCCGAGCAGACCCTGACCAGCCTCGGAGGCGGAGGCTTCCTCCTGGCCAGAACAGGCGGGTCGGACGGCCCGGTACGGGAGATCTTTTTCGATTTTTTTGTCGATACTCCGGGCCGGGGACGCGCCGACCTGCCGGAACCGCATTTTTTCCCGGTGACCGTTGATTTCGGCGGCTCGCGCCAGGATTTCAACGTCGGGCTCGGATCGGCAGCGGTGCCGGGGACCCTGAAGGGGCTGCTGCATGTCCACCAGCGCCTGGGCAGGATGCCGCTGGCCGAGGTCCTGCAGCCCGCGATTGCTCTTGCCCGCGGTCATCGGCTCAACGGGTTCCAGGCCTCCTTCCTCCGGATTCTGCGGCCCATCATGACCCTGACCCGGAGCGGCCGGGACCTGTACGAACCCGGCGGCAGCTATCTGCAGGCCGGTGATCTCCTGGTCAACGGCGAACTGGCGGACTTCCTTGCCTGTCTGGCCGAGGAACGGGGCAGGGACCTGTACAGCGGCGACATCGCCCGGAGAATCGCCCGGGATATGCAGGAGGGGCAGGGCCTGCTGACCGCTGAGGACCTGGCCGCCTACCGGGTGATCGAACGCCGTCCCCTTGCCGCCGGCTACCGGGGATACACCCTGCTGACCGGTCCGCCCCCTTCGCTGGGCGGCTCGCTCATCACCCTTTCCCTTGCCCTCCTGGAAAAAGTGGAACCGGGCCGGCGCTGGGGATCGGCCGCCCACCTGCTCAGCACGGCCGGGTTGATGCGCGAGGTCGAACGTCTGCGCACCATGGGTGTCTCCTCGCCGGATGAAATCCGGGCATTCCTGGAAACCGGGGACGTCGAGGGGTCGAGTGCGCGGATCAGGTCATTCAGCCGGGGCACGACCCATGTCAGCATCGCCGACAAGGACGGCAACGTGGCGTCCATGACCTGTTCCAACGGGGAGGGATCCGGGTATTTTGTGCCGGGAACAGGCATCATGCTCAACAACATGATGGGGGAGGACGACCTGCATCCCGAGGGGTTCCACTCAAGCCCTCCGGGGGAAAGGGTGGGGTCGATGATGGCGCCGTCGGTGGTGCTCAAGGACAACGTCGTCCGGCTGGTGCTGGGCAGCGGAGGCTCCAAGCGCATCCGGGCGGCCATCACCCAGGTCCTGACCCAGGTCATCGATTTCGGCCGTGATATCGATGCGGCCGTCAACGCCCCGAGACTGTACTGGGACGGCGGGACGCTGCAGGTTGAGCCGGGGTTTGCCGAGGCCGATCTCGGGCTCCTGGCAGCGGAATTTCCCGTCAATGTCTGGAAGGAAAGAAACATGTATTTCGGCGGGGTGCATACGATCGCCCCTGGCGTCAGCGGGGTGGCCGATCCCCGGCGGGGCGGGGCCGTGGCCGAGGTGGAGGCATGAGCAGGTATATACTGCAACGCATCCTGCTGATGATCCCGACCCTGTTCGGGGTCATGCTGATCACCTTTGTGGTGACCCAGTTCGTTCCCGGGGGCCCGGTGGAAAAGATGATGGCCGAGATCGAGGGCCGCGGCGCCGCGGGTGAAGCGGCTTCAGGCGGTGCCGGCGCCCTGTACCAGGGTGACCGGGGCCTCGACCAGGATCGCATTGAACAGCTCCGGGCGTTATACGGTTTTGACCGGCCGCCGCTGGAACGTTTCCTCGCAATGATGGGCAATTATCTTGTTTTCGATTTCGGCGACAGCTACTATCACCACCGCAGCGTCGTCGATCTGGTCATTTCCAAGCTGCCGGTGTCGATGTCCCTCGGCCTCTGGACGTTTTTCATCGTCTATCTGACCTGCATCCCCCTGGGCATCGCCAAGGCGGTCAGGGACGGCAGCAGGTTCGATGTCTTTACCAGTACCGTCATCCTGATCGGTTACGCCATCCCCGGCTTTGTCCTCGGCATTCTCCTGATCGTGCTGTTCGGCGGCGGGAGCTTCTGGAGCATCTTCCCCCTGCGGGGACTGGTTTCGGACAACTGGAGCGAACTGACCCTGATCGGCAAGATACTCGATTACCTCTGGCACATGGTCCTGCCCGTTGCCTCCAGCACGGTGGGCAGCCTCGCGGTCATGACCCTGCTGACGAAAAACAGCTTTCTCGAGGAAATCCGCAAGCAGTATGTCATAACCGCCCGGGCCAAGGGACTGCCCGAAAAGCAGGTGCTGTACAAGCATGTGTTCCGGAATGCCATCATTCCGATCATCACCGGTTTTCCCGGGACCTTCATTACCTCCTTTTTCACCGGCAGCCTCCTCATCGAGACCATATTTTCCCTCGACGGCATGGGCCTGCTGGCCTACACCTCGGTCATGAATCGCGATTATCCCGTGGTCCTCGGGACCTTGTATTTTTTTACCATCATCGGTCTTGTCTCCAGACTGCTTTCCGATCTCTGCTATGTGGTCGTCGACCCCCGCATTACTTTTGAACGGCTGCAGTGATGGCGGACAAGGGCAAGAAGAGGGGCGGCGGCACGTTGGCGGCAAGGCGCTGGAAGAGCTTTTGCCGCAACCGGAGGGGATTGTACAGCCTGATTCTTTTTTCCATGCTGTTTGTGCTCAGCATGTTCGCTGAATTGCTCAGCAATGACAAACCTTTCCTGGTCCGTTATGAAGGGCAGTACTATTTCCCCATTTTCAAGGCCTACCCGGAAACCGTGTTCGGCGGGGATTTCGACTCGGAAACCGATTACCGTGACCGGTATATCCTCAGCCGTCTGCGGGCCGGGGACAACGCGGTCATTTTTCCACCCAACCCCCACTCCTACAATTCAATCAACCTCAGCCTCGACCAGCCGGTTCCCTCGCAGCCGACCAGGGACAACCTGCTGGGCACGGACGACAGGGGGC
>JALHJD010000014.1:2151-24521 GCA_022837185.1 Desulfobacteraceae bacterium | reverse complement strand
AGATGTTGCAGTATTCCGGTTCGCGTCGAAGCACATAGCGTCGGTTGCGTTTGATCACCTGATCGCGATACAGGCGATTGGCCTCCTCGCGGATTCGGCGTTCTTCCTCGGCGGAGAGCGGACGCGAGGCGCGGAATCGGGTGAGTTGCTCGGGATCAATGGGGGCGGGCGGTTTCGCCGCCGGCGGGGCGGAGATGGCGGCTCCGGCCGGGGAGCACCTCGGCCACCTGCTGGCCATGGCGATTCAGCAGAACATGACGGTTTTTTCCCTGCTCACGCTGCCCTACTATCATCCGGTCATCGAAGAGGGGCTGCGCACCGCTGTCCGCGCCGCGGCGAAACAGGTCGACAAAAAAGTGAGTGAAATCGACCTGCTGCTGTGCGACAGCATGCCGCCCGACTGCCTGTCATGATATCCGGGCGGCCCCCGAATAAACCACCAGCAAGGAGGACGGCCATGGAGACGAAATTTTTCCCCCACCGGGAAATGATTTTCACCAAGCATCCCGTGTTCGACAATGTCAGGACCGCAATATTCATCACCAACCCCGGAAGCGGGCAGGCCGATGTGTTTCTGATCGAGATCGCTCCCGGCAGCGATACGCCCATCCATACCCACGAAGAGAACGCCGATTCCATTTTTGTCGTCCAGGGAAAAGGCGAGACCTACGTCAACGGGAAATGGCAGCCCGTCGAGCCCGGTGATTATCTTTTCGTTCCGCCCCAGGGAGAGCACGGCACCCGCAATACCGGAACCGAACCGTTGCGGCTTTTTGTCCACCGGACGCCGCCGCTGGGGTAGGGCGCCGGCAGGGACCACTGGCCGGCAAATGGGGATGCTCAGAACAGCGGGAAGGAGGCGGCGGTGACCCGGAAAACGGCGCAATCCCCTCCCGCCGACTGGTCCGCGCAGGTTACGCGGGAAAGCAACGCCCTTGACCTCGAAGAGGGCGTTTTTACGTGGAAGGATCCGGCCCGCATCGCCCGGTCGCTGAAGAAATCGGCCGATTCCAGCGTCCGCCGCAAATCGCCGCCGTTTCGTTCCGCCATGTCCATGCTGGTGTTCTATATCAACCGGGCGGGGGCCAAGCTCGATCCTGACCGGAAGCGCATCCTGGAACAGGCCAAGATTGAGCTGCGTAAACTGTACGGCCGGCAGGGGTGAGAAGCGGTCCCCGACGCTGTCCGGCTGCCGTACCGGGAATGGAGGAGGTTGAAGGTTGACTGGCGGACGAATGAGCAGAAGCAAGCAGGAATGGTTTGTCAACAGATGCCTCAGCGACACGCTGGACGGCCTCCGCGACGGGCTGTCGCATTTTTCCGGAACCAGCCGGGTCGCGGTCATTTACTGTCTGCGCCCCGACGGACAACTGCTGGTTTGCGACCCTCAGAACCTGCTGCAGGGCCACGGCCCCCGGTTCAGCAAGCAGTACCTGGACAGCGACGCGTGGCGGCGGAAGTTCGCCTCGGCAGGAGAGCAGGCCGATTCCCGGTATGTCCAGTCCGAGCAGGACCTTGAGTTGTCCGGGCTCATTTCCTACGGCGGCTATTCTGCGCCGGTCTACTACCAGCGCTGGTTCACCGAACATCATCCCGATTTGTGCTCGGCGAGTCCGACCAAGCGCTGGCTGGAACATGCGGCCTGGCGCTTTTCCCATGACATCGCCAAAGGGGAGACCCTGTACACCGGCATTTCAGGCAATTTTCTCCGGGAGTACGCCACCCACGCGGTGCGCGATCACATCGTCGACGAGATGAATCGGTATCTGGGCTGGGACTCCCAGGTCCGCATTTATCCTGTTCTCGACGCGGTGCTGGGGATTTCCAAAACGAGGGAGGAGGGCAACTGGCCCCGGGGAGAGCTGGTTATCATCGACCCCAAGTACCTGGGCGACATTTTTTTTCTCATCCAGTTCCAGGAGGAGGAGCGGCCGCAACTCAACAATTTCAAGCATGTCCGCAAGCTGCTGTTGACCGTCGAGCGGACGGAATACAAGCTGGTCACCGACGGCAAGGCCATTCTCGGCATCGTCCGGGAACCGCTGCCGGAGTTTTTTCTGGCCGCCGAATTCCGCGGCCGGCACGGTTTCCTGAAGATCAACGGCCAGCGCATCTGCAGTTTTTCGGAGGGCAGCTTCCATTCGACAACCTATCGGGCCAAGCTGGTGGAACTGGAAGAAGCCCTGCTGGACTGCCCACTGTCCCATTCGGTGCGCAGCAGGATTTTCAAAGTTGCCACCAGCCTGGTCCATTATGCCCAGAAAATGGAGCACGGCTGCACCCTGATCATCGACCTGAACCGGGTGCCGGTGAACATTTCCGGGCAAAAGCTGACGCGCTACCTTGACCTGACGCAGGAAGATCACCTGGAACTGGCCAAATCGCTGAGCAGGCTGGACGGGGCCCTGCATATCGGCGTGGACTGCAGCCTCTACGGCTTCGCCTGCCTGCTGGACGGCCGGGCCATTCCCGGGGAGGACCGGGCCCGCGGGGCGAGGTACAACTCCGCCCTGCGCTTCACGGCGGAACGGGACGGCGTCATCGGGGTCGTGGTTTCGGAGGACCGGCCGGTCTCCATTATTCAACAGGGGGTGGAGATCAGCGGCATCTGCCAGTGGCGGCCGATAACCAGCTGCATATTCGATTCCGAGCCGCTGGCCTCCTGGGTCAGGAAATAGGCGGGGCGCACGTGCAAGGCAGAAGCCGGAGGACAGGTGACAGAGAACAGGAGAAGCAGCCGGCTTGGAGCTTGAAGAACCTAACTGACTAAAAGCCGAAAAAGCTGAGGATGATTTCGATTTCGATGAGATATTTCCCGTACTGGCCGTACCGGAAGCCGGAACAGAAAACAGATTCTGCTCATAGCCTTCGGGCTAAACACCTGAACTGCTGAAAACGGAAGACCGATGACTGACAACCACAGCCCATCGGGTCAGGTCCGGACCGGCAGGCTCCCGCCGCTGCACTTCGGCCTGATCGCCGCACTGCTTTGCCTGACGCCGCTGGCCGGTATCCTCTACCGTGGCGGGCCTCTCGGTCAGTACATGGAATTTCCGCCGACGACCAGATATGTCGTTCATGCCCCTTTCAGCTGGCCGGTCTTTCTGCTGCTCATCGGCTTTGTCGCCGGGGTCTGCTTTCCTTTCCTCCGCCGGTTCCTCACCTGTGACGGGGAGGCAGGGCAGGCCGGCGCAAGGGGCGGCCCCTTCCCGTGGTGGGGCTGGCTGGGAGCAGGAATGGTTGGGCTTTTCTGGGTCCTGGCCTGGAACCGTTTCGTCTTTTTCGAGCCTCTGCAGCGCTATACCTTCTTCCCCCTCTGGCTCGGCTGTATCCTTGTTCTCAACGGTCTCTCCCGCAGGCGGAAGGGGACCTGCCTCCTTTGCTCCCGGCCCCGTTTTTTCCTGGCGCTGTTCCCGGCCAGCGCGGTCTTCTGGTGGTATTTTGAATATCTGAACCGTTTTGTCCAGAACTGGTATTATCTGGCGGGCGGGAATATATCCGCCGTCGAATATGTTGTCCACGCCTCGGCCTGTTTTTCAACGGTCCTGCCGGCGGTTGTTTCGGCTGAAGAGTTCCTGGGGACGTTTCCCAGGCTGACGGAGCCGTTCCGGCACTGGCGCCCCGTCCCCCTCCCGCAGGGAAAATGCACCGGTCTGCTCCTCCTGGGGGTGGCGGTGTTTTCCCTGGCCCTGCTTGCTGTTTTACCCGATGTTCTTTTTCCCCTGGTCTGGATTGCACCCCTGCTGATTCTTGTCGGATTCCAGCTTGTCACGGGCCGTCCGACCGTGTTGGACGGAGTGCGCAAAGGAAATTGGCGGCGCGTCGTTCTGCCCGCCCTGGCCGCCCTGCTGTGCGGATTTCTCTGGGAAATGTGGAACTGGAAAAGCCTGGCGCAATGGCAGTACAGCATCCCCTATGTCCAACGCTTCCAGATTTTCGCCATGCCCCTGCCGGGCTATGCCGGCTACCTGCCTTTCGGTCTCGAATGTGCCGCGGCGGCATCGCTGATCAAGGAATATATTTCAGGTAATGGGCAATGAATGGAGTATAATGAGTGATTATGAGGGATTGATTTCATGAACGATTACCCAAGGTGAAGACATGTCGGACGGTATTCGCTACAGAATGGGCACCACCATCACAGAACACCTGCTCCAGAGCGAGGATGAGTTCCCGGCCGCCACCGGCCAGTTCACCCAGTTGCTCAATGAGCTCATCACCGGGGCCAAGCTCATCTCCCGGGAAATAAACAAGGCGGGGCTGCTGGCGGATCTTCTCGGCCTGACCGGTGAAGTTAATGTCCAGGGGGAAAAAGTGAGGAAGCTGGACGAATTCGCCGACCAGGTGTTCATCTGGCGCATGCAGCGCTCCGGGCTCCTCTGCGCCCTGTCGTCCGAGGAGAATGAGGGCGTCATCCGGGTCCCGGACAACCTGCCGCGCGGCAACTACGTAATTATTTTCGACCCGCTGGACGGTTCATCCAATATCGATGCCAACGTGAGCATCGGCACTATCTTTTCCATTTACCGCCGCATTGAAGGGGTGCCCTGCGGCACGGTGGAGAATTTCCTGCGGCGGGGCAGCGAGCAGGTGGCGGCGGGGTATTTCCTCTACGGCTCGAGCACCATGCTGGTCTACACGGTGGGCTACGGCGTGCACGGATTCACCCTGGACCCGTCGGTGGGGGAATTTCTCCTCTCCCACCCCCACATCAGGATGCCGGAGCAGGGAAAAATCTATTCGGTCAACGAGGCCAACAGCATGTACTGGGACGAACGGACCAGGGCTACGATCAACTACTTCAAGTCCGGCCGGACCCACCTGGGCAAGCCCTACACCACACGCTACATCGGTTCCATGGTGGCCGACTTTCATCGCAACCTGATGTACGGCGGCATTTACATGTACCCGGCGGACAGCAGGGATCCGGCCAAGCCGAGCGGTAAACTGCGGCTGCTGTGCGAAGCGGCGCCCATGGCGTTCATCGCCGAGCAGGCCGGGGGGGCCGCCACCGACGGCAGGCGGCGGATTCTGGATATCAAGGCGGGCTCTCTCCATGAGCGGACCCCGCTCTTTGTCGGCAGCCGGCTGGACGTGGAGAATGCCACCGCCATCATGCAGGGACGCGACTTGTGACAGACAGTATCGACGATCCGGCCATCATGCCGACCCCCCCGGCATCCACGCAGAAGAACAGCAACAGGATACCAGGATGGTATTTTGACCCGAACGATTATGTGCTCCTGAACATCGTCAACGACGTTCTCCACCGGGATGAATCGCACAAGCTGGTCAAGAACCTGCTGATCCCCTATCTCCATCCCCACGGGATCAAGGAAATGTCGGCCACCATGGGCCTGCGGATCGCCTATGCGGTCATCCATCTGCTGGGCTCCCTGGAGGCGGGTAAGGCAGCCGATCGCCTCAACGCGCTCCGCTCCCTTTACGACGAGGTTCTGTGCAGTTCCCAGAGCACGCTGCGCATCAATACCGCCCGGGTCCTGCTGGAGACGATGAAGGAGCTGGTCCGCTCCCATGGCGATTATGTGCGGCAGCTTGTGCTGGCCCGTGATTTTCGGACGGCCGCTTACGGCAAGCCCCGTTTTATCCGCAGTCAGTTGGACAAGTACCACCTGATCGAGATGCCGGAGGAATGGAATCAGATCGCTTTTGACGACCATGTCCATGATGCCAACACCAAGGGCCGCAAGTCGCCGACCCATTTGATCATGGACGCCTGGATCAAGGGAATCCGGCGCCTGACGGTCATCTATTACAACTACATTGATGTCGAGGTGGCCACGGAGCTCATGGAGTCGGCGGAGATCATGGGGATCAATGTCAGGGTCGGCATAGAGTTTTCCGCCCCTTTCCGCGGCCGGTACATCAAGCTCATCTGGTCGCCGCGCGGATTCGCCGACAAACAGGATTTCCTCGATTTCATCAGGCAGGGACCGGCCAAGGCGTTCATGGATGAGGGCCGCCTGGTGTCCGAATATCAGCAGCAGTACGTTATCGGGGTGCTGAGGAAATTCAATGACAGACATCTGCCCCTGATCAACGAGGCCTACGGGATCAGGCTGGCCCCTGTGAACCAGGAGGAATTTTTCGCCTTTGTCGGCACCGGGCAGCCGTCCCTGCTCCATCTGGCCAGGTTCATTTACGGCAGAATGCTTCCCTCCATGAAGGAGGCCGTTGAGAAGTACCGCTCCATCCTGCCCGGGGTCGACAGGGAAGAGCGGATGCGCATCACCCAC
Source organism: Desulfobacteraceae bacterium (assembly GCA_022837185.1). Taxonomy (GTDB): domain Bacteria; phylum Desulfobacterota; class Desulfobulbia; order Desulfobulbales; family Desulfobulbaceae; genus UBA10518. The sequence continues at coordinate 18,264 of JALHJD010000014.1, read as the reverse complement.
GCGGTGGAAGTCATGAACGCCCTGGATGTGGATGCCATTATCGAGGGTTTCCTGCTGCCGGAGAAAAATCCCGACATCCACAATCCCTACGAGCCGCAGCCCGGTCCGGGCGTGCCGGGCCTGCTCCGGCTTGCCCCCCGGGAACTCCTCGACAGGCTGGCCGCGCTCCAGTCAGGCTTCCGGGTGACCCTGAACCTCAACAATCTCAGCACCGCCGATGTCCTTGAACTCCTGTTCGACTGCCGGGGCAAGATAACCCACCTGGAAATTTTCAACCTCAAGGACCATGCCACGGGCAAGGCCGTTCACAACGAGGAGATCAACTCCCTGCAGCTGGCCATCAACCAGGGCAACGTCATCCATCTCAAAAAGATCATCCAGAAGATCATTCGCGGCCTGCACGAATCGGCCGTACCGGTTGAGGGGGGGGAAGAACGGATCGACAGGCTGACGGCCATACTGCACAATATTCCGGAACTGCACGCTTTTTACCGGAACTCGCCCTTGCGGTCCCGCATCGGCAGCGATTCCACCGGCACCTCGCGGCACCGGTTCGGCATGGGCCTGGTCGTCAAGGAAACGCTGCCCCGCAGGGCCAGGAAGAAAATCGAACAGCGGCAGGAGCGTTCACCCTGGAAAATCCCGGTCTGCGTCAGGGCCTTTCTGCAGGTCACGTACATCCCCCGGGGTCGGTACAATCTTCCCTGGGAGTACGGAGGGCTCCGCCGGAATGCGGGGGCTGCTCCGCAGTCGATCTGCACGCCGGGGTTCCTGCCGGTCAACTGGAAAGTCGAGCGCCGGCGGGACTGGGTTGTCCAGCCCTATTTCACCTGTATGGCGCCCCGGGGCAACGTGGCGACCCTCGGTTGGATGCAGACCGAACCGGACAGCGGACTGTCCCTGGAAGACCGGGAGGTTGTGGCCAGGCGGCCGAAAATACCTTTCCGCTGCCTCAACAGTTATCTGAAAAACGGCCTGAAAATTCTGGCCGGCTTCATTCCGGCCTTCGCCACCTTCGCCCTGACCAAGGACTGGTGGCTGCTGGCCTATGGAGGGGCCTTTATCTGGTTCGGCATCACCGGGCTCCGGAATATCATCCAGTCGGTGCTCGGAGCCGGGGGGCTGCGGCGTTCACCCCTGTTGAAATGGAAGGAGTACGTGAGCTGGGACCGGCTCTCGGATTCGCTTTTGTATACGGGTTTTTCCGTTCCCCTGCTGGACTGGCTGGTCAAAACCGTGCTGCTGGACCAGCAGTTCGGCATTACCACCGCGACCAACTCCGTCGCCCTGTATTCCGTCATGGCCGTGGCCAACGGCATGTATATTTCCGGCCATAATATTTTCCGTGGGATGTCCAGGGCGGCCGTTTACGGGAATTTTTTCCGGACCCTGCTTTCCATTCCCCTGGCCCTGGCTTTTAACGTGGCCATCGGCATGATTATCGGTGCCGCCGGGGTTGTCGCCGTCCAGGACGTCCTGCAGAAGTGGGCCGCGGTGATCTCCAAACTGGCATCGGATTGCGTCGCCGGATTTATTGAGGGGCTGGCCGACCGGTACCATAATATCCGTTCCCGGTCCATGGATTACGCGGCCAAGATCGCCCAGGTCTTTGAAACCTACGCTTCCCTGGAGACCCTGTTCCCCGAAGCCGATATCCTGCAGTTGCTGGAGGAGCCGGGAAGATTCATGGAGGCCGTCAATGAGCGGGACCCGGCTCTGGGGAAGATTGTCATCATCAACGCCCTGGATCTCCTCTACATCTGGATGTACCAGCCCCGGGCCGCCAGCACCCTGCATGCGATCCTGCGGACGATGTCGGAAGAGGAGCGCCGGATCCTGGTTGCCTCCCAGTTTGTTTTAAAGGAGCAGAGGCAGATAAGCAGGCTGTTTGTCGACGGGGTGCTTGGCAAGCAGTTCGCCCGTGCCCTGTCGTTCTATCTCGACCGTTCCGCGGAGTACCTGAAGTCCCTCCAGGACCTCCATCACCGCTGCGCATCGCCCTGATCGGTGGCGCGAAGGTACGAGGTTTTGAGTATGAAGCCTTCGGCTTGATCGCGAAGCACACGACCCATCGGGATCGGGATCGGATTTTACAATACCCTTCTCCCGGGGGAGAAGGTGCCCCGAAGGGGCGAATGAGGGGGATTCCCCCAACAGCCTACAGGCCAAACGCCTGAACCGCTCAGCTGCGAGAGCCTGCAGGCGAACCACCCTGAACTGCTCACCTGTATGATGGAAGGGTTTGTTCGATTTCGATGTGGGCGTCCTGCGCTGCGCGCAGTAGGGAAAGGGACGAATATGATAGAGGGCCCTTGATTCAATTCAACAGCGAAGCTGCAAACGCATTCTGTCACCTGGCTTTCTGACACCCGGCCCTGCCGGGCAAATATCTCATCGAAATCGAAATCGCTGTCGGGATCGAATCAAATCACCGCTGATTCCAGCGGGTCTTTTGGTGCACTCGAGTTTTTTTGCGTTTTGTTTGATTGATCCATCGTTATATCAGCGGTCGCCGTTATCCCCCTTCAGGGTGTCGGCGAGGAAGGCAATGAACCGGTTCCAGGATTTCCTGTCCGCTTCCTCCCGGTAATTATCGGAGTCGAACACGGTGAAGGCGTGGGGTGCGCCGCCGTAGGTGACCATTTCATGCGCTACCCCCTGTTCCTCAAGTTCCCTGGCCAGGCCGGCGAAGTCATCCATGGTGATGTTAGCATCGGCCGTCCCGTGCAGAACGAGCACCCTGCCTTGTGTTTTTGCGTAGTCCTGTCCTTCCGGGGTCTTCAGTCCGCCGTGGAAGGTGACAAAACCCTTGAGGCCGGCCCCCGAGCGGGCGAATTCCAGCACGGCCGCTCCCCCGAAGCAGTAGCCCATGGCCACCGCATTATTGATATCGGCTCCCCTGGCTTGGGCGGTTTCGAGGGCGGCCTGGATGAGGGCGCGCATCTTTTGCCGGTCTTTATAAAGTTCGCCGATGTACTCCATCCCTTCATGCTCATCGGCCGGCCTTCTTCCGGCGCCGAACATATCGGCGGCAAAGGCGGCGTACCCTTCCCGGGCCAGCATTTCGGCCCGCCTGACCTCGTAGTCGCCGAGACCGTCCCTGTCATGGATAATGAGCACCAGCGGGGCACCGGAGGCCGTGCCGGTGAAATATCCCTCATACGATTTCCCGTCAAGTTCGTACAGAACCGGGCCTCCCGCTGCAGCGGCCGCTGCAGCCGCAAACAGAAGAAAAAAAACAGTCAGGCCGTATTTCATGGCAAACCTCCTCTGTTTCCGTCCGGCCCGCAGCGCCGGCAGATCGCGGGCGGGAGCCGTTCCGTCGCAGGATTGAAGGGTGGGCGGGCGAAACAGCGCCCTGGAGAGCATTTCCATTTTCATTATACGAATAAAAAAAAACGAAAGTCAACCGGGATGGATGCCGGTGCCGGATCTCCGTTTCCTGGGTCCGGGAAGAGGCGTGCCTCTTGACTTTCCCCTGTTTCCGCTTAAGTAAGGAAGAGGAAGAACAAACCGCATCATGACTGGAGGTTCCTTGTGGCCGAAATTCTTCAATTTGAGTCCACCGGCAGAAAACCCCCGGCCGACCGTTCGGGGGGAAAACCCGATTGCGCCCACAGGCGGGTGGTCGCCTACACTGCCTACCGTACCGTGCGCTGCGCGCTCTGCGGGGCGGAGCTTGATCCCTTCGACGTGCTGGTGGAGATGTTCAAAGGGGCTCCGCCGACCGGGAGCGGGCAGGGCGAAGACAGAAAGCTGCGCCGGGAGATTGCCCGCCGGAGGGGAATTCAGTCCGCCGGGGACAAGCCCTCCCGGAAGTGACGGCAGGTCCGGTTCCCGGACACCCCGGACGGGCGGCCCTTTCCGATGGTCGAGCCTGGATTGTTGTTTAGCGGGACTGTCCCGGACGACTCCAGATCAGTTCGTTGTCCCTGTACACTTCCCTGATCCGGTGCAGGGGGAGCGTATGAACGACGCCGTCACTGTCCATGAACCGGACGGCATTGCGCTCTTCCGGGGAGAAAATGATTTCCTCGAAGGGGACCCGCACGATTTCGTCGCGGACCCGATCATAGTAGCCTATGGCAAAACGGCCGCGGCCGAATTCCCTGTCCCATCGGATCCGGCTGAGCAGCTGGTGGATGGGGATCAATGTTTTTCCTGCGCGGTCCAGTACGGATTGACCAGGTCCTCAAAAATGGTGATGGCAGCCCCGGAGCCCTGGCCGGCCGCGGTGACGATCTGTTTGTAGCCCCCCTCGACATCTCCGGCCGCATAGATCCCCGGTATGCTTGTCCGATGATGGCCGTCGCACTTGATGAATCCGTCCCCGGTGAGTTCAACCCCGATTTTGCGGGCCAGATCCACGGTGGGAACGTAGCCGATGGCGATGAACACCCCGTCCACCGGCTGCGTTGATGTCGCTCCGGTCCTGTTGTTGAACAGGACTGCTTCCCTGACCTTGGTGTCGCCGCGGATTTCCCTGACCTCGGTGTTGAACAGGATCCCGATCCCCCGGTCCCGCACCTGGCTGACCAGGTAATCCTGGGCCCGGAACGTATCCCGGCGGTGCACGATGGTGACGTCGACCTCGTTGTTGGCCAGGTAGAGGGCGTCCGTCAGGGCGCTGTCGCCCCCGCCGACAATGAGGACTTTCTTGCCCCTGAACAGGAAGCCGTCGCAGGTGGCGCAATAGCTGACGCCACTGCCGGCAAACTGCTCCTCTCCAGGAGCATCGAGGCGGCGGTAGGTGGCCCCGGTGGCCAGCAGGACCGCCCGGGCCGTATACCGCCGCCGGTTGGTCGAGATCTCGAAGGGCCGGCCGATTTTGATTTCCATGACCTCTTCATCGGGGAAAATGGGAACATACTGGAGGGCGTGCTGGACCATGATGTCGACCAGGGTTTTGCCCCCTATCTGGGCGAAGCCGGGATAGTTTTCCACCACCGGAGTCAACGCCACCTGGCCGCCCAGGGCGCCCCGCTCGATGATCACCGCGTTCAGGCCGCTGCGGGCGGCGTAGATGCCCGCGGTCAGCCCGGCCGGGCCGCCGCCGATGATCGCCACGTCCGTTTCGACCTGCTCGGCATCGCTTTCCGGGATAAAGACATTCTGCTGCTCCAGTTTTTCGAGGGAAGCCATGAACAGCTCTTCCGGCTGCGCGCCCCTGGCGATCATGACGTCATTGGCATAGCAGACCGGTACGCCGTAGGCGTTGTACTGTTCCGCCAGGTCGGGGCAGGCCATGATATCGATTATCTCGAGGGAAATCATATCCGGTCTGGCAATCGCCGTTTTGAGGGCATTGACGGCCTGTTGGGGGCAGTAGGGGCAGGTCGGGCTGACGAACAGTTTGATCGCCCGCGGCGAGGTGATCTTTTTGAGGATTTTTGTCGATGGTTCGCTGAGTTCGGTTTTCCGGTAGCCGAGCATGATGATCGCTTCGACAAACGTGGTTCCCTCCTGGCCGACCGGAGCGCCGAGCCAGCGAATGGAAAAGTGGTCGGGGTCAAACAGCAGGGTGGGGGAATGGGTTACCTGGTACTGACGGGCCAGGTCATGGCCGAGGCTGAATTCGCGCAGGGTCACCCTTTTGGAAAGCTCCCGCACCGCTCGGATCACGGTCCGCGCCGCTTCGCTGTACTGATTATTGGTAAAGGAGTCGGCAAAGAGCAGCAGGGGGATGTCGTGGTCCATTCCGCCGAACAGTTCGGACAGTTTTTTCTGCACCTTCTCCCTGGCCTCCATGGCCTCCTGCGGGTCCCGGCCCCTGCCGGGGAATTCTTCACGGTTGTTCATGCCTGCCTCCCGGATCAAAGCCGGTTGCCGGACCGGGGCCGGCTCTCCCGGTTCCAGCCCGCAACACAGCGATGGACAAGATGTTATGCGTCGGCGACATGGAGGATGACCTTTCCCTCGGCATGGCCGGACTGGAGCAGCCGGTGGGCGGCGGCCGCCTCAGACAGGGGAAAAATTCTTTCCACGACGGGGCGAACCTGCCCGCTGTCGATCAGCACCGCGATTTCGCCCAGTTGCGCGGCGTCGGGCTGGACAAAAACATGCGCGCAGAGTTTGTTCAGGGCGTCCGGGCCGCCCGCCTCGGGGCCGCGCAGCGTGGACACCATGATGCCGCCTCGTTTGAGGACCTTCCAGGATCGCTGCCAGACCTCGCCTCCCAGGGCGTCGAGCACTACGTCGGCGTCGCGCACCGCTTCCTCAAAGGGGGTCGTGGTATAGTCGATGAGTTCATGGGCGCCGATGGACCGGAGGAAATCATGGTGCCGGGCCGATGCCGTGCCGATGACATGGGCGCCGACCCATGCGGCGAACTGGACGGCAAAATGGCCGACCCCTCCGGCCGCGGCATGGATGAGGATTTTCCGTCCCGCCCGCAGGCGGGCCAGATCAAAGAGGGACTGCCAGGCGGTCAGGGCGGCGAGCGGGACCGCGGCGGCGTGGTCGTAGTCCAGGCTCTCGGGCTTCAGGGCGACCTCCGAGGCCTTGACAACAATGTATTCGGCGTAGGCGCCGTTGCGAAGGATGGACGGCAGGGCATAGACGCCGTCACCGGGCTCCAGCCCCACGACGGCGGGACCTTTCTCTTCTATGACGCCCGCGACATCCCAGCCGGGGACCAGGGGAAGGGTGATCTTGTCGCGCATGTATCCTTCCCGGATTTTCCAGTCAACCGGGTTGACGCCGGCGGCCAGGACCCTGATCAGCACTTCATCGGCGGCCGGGACCGGCCTGGGGGCATCCTCATAGGCCAGCACCTCCGGACCGCCGAAGGCATGCATCCGAATCGCTTTCATCGTCTCCATGGCTGTCCTCCGTTTCTGAAACATCGCTGTCCGCGGGCGGGGCGGGGAAAAGTTCCCACCGTCTCCGCCCGGAGAACCTGAGGGCCACTATTCGCCCTGATTTTCGGCGCCGGCCTCCTCGTCGGAACTGCTGCTGTACCAGCGGAACTTGCCCGCCAGCTCCAGGATCTTGAGCTGCACCGCATGGTTGACCGTACCCTCGGGATAAGTGCCGTCCTCCTGCTGTTTGCCGGCCTCGGTGCCTGTGAGCAGGGAAATGCCCTGATCTATGGTGGCGACGGCGTAAATATGGAACCGGCCGTTGCGGACCTCCTCCACGATTTCATGACGGAGCATGAGATGTTTGACGTTGCTTGCGGGGATGAGCACTCCCTGGGTGCCGGTGAACCCCTTGGCCTTGCAGACGGCGAAGAATCCTTCAATTTTTTCATTCACTCCGCCGATGGCCTGCACCTCGCCGCGCTGGTTCACTGACCCGGTCACCGCCAGGTCCTGCCGGATGGGCAGTCCGGAAAGACTGGACAGCAGGGCGTAGAGTTCGGTGGAAGAGGCGCTGTCGCCCTCAACCCCCTCGTAGAGCTGTTCAAAGGTGATGCTGGCGGAAAAGGCCAGGGGCACGTCTCCGGCATATTTACCGCCCAGGTAGCCGGCCAGGATCAGGCTGCCCTTGTTGTGGATCGGCCCCCCCAGTTCGGTCTCGCGGTCAATGCTGAGGATGCCCTTGCTGCCCACAAAGGTGCGGGCCGTGATCCTGGAGGGCTTGCCGAAACTGTAGTCCCCGAGGGACAGGACCGATATGCCGTTGACCTGCCCTACCACCGCGTCCCTGGTGTCGATGAGGATGGTTTCTTCCTCGATCATGTCCTGGATGGTTTTTTCGATGCGGTTGCTGCGGTAGATCTTTTCATCGATGGCCCTGGCGACATCGGCGGCCGTGACCAGGCTGCGGTTGTTCTCTTCGGCCCAGAAGGAAGCCTCCCTGATGATATCGGCCAGCAGGCCGAACACGGTGATCAATTTCTTCTGATGGGAGACGAGTCGGGCGCTGTAGCCGATGATGCTGCTGACGCCGTCAGGGGTGAAATGGTTCAGCTTTTCCTCCCGGCAGAGATTGGCGATGAACTGGGCGTACTGCCGGGCGCTTTCATCGGTCCAGGGCGTCCAGCTGCCGAAGTCGGCCTTGACCTTGAAGAGCTTGGGAAAATCGGGGTCCAGGTTGTAGAGCAGGTAATAGAGATAGGGATCGCCCATGACGATCACCTTGATGTCCAGGGGTATGGGCTCCGGCTCCAGGGTGCGGGTGGTCATGAAGCCGAAGGCCTTTTCCAGGCTTTCGATGACCACTTCCTGGTTCTTCAGGGCCCGTTTGAGGATTTCCCAGGCCATGGGCTTGGTCAGCAGTTCAAAGGCGTCGAGCAGCAGGTAGCCGCCGTTGGCCTTGTGCAGGGCGCCGCTTTTTATCATGCGGAAGTTGGTGACCAGGGCGCCGAACTTACCCTGATACTCGACCCGACCGAGCAGGTTGGCGGAGGTGGGATTTTTTTCAAAGACGATCGGCGCCCCCTTGGTGGTGCTGTTGTCGATGATGAGATTGCCGCGGAATTCATCAAAGGTCACCTGCTCCTGCATCATGGACATGAACTGCCGCTGTTCAGGGGGGACTTCCTCGATTTTCTTCAAATGCTTGAAGGGGGTGACATCCTTGAGCAGGTTGGCGCGGGCGGCATCCAGGAAGGCGACGACTTTGTCGAAATCGGCGTACTTTTCCTTCAGTTCATTGAGGATGTGATCAATGGTCTGGCGCACGACCTTGCGGTCAATCTCCATCACCTCCTTTCTTGCCTCTTTCTGGAGTTCCTGGGCCCTGCGCATGGTGTTCTTGATCTCCTCCTCCAGGATTTTTCCGTTCTTTTCGAACTCCTGGCGGGTGGCTTCATCAAGTTCCTTCATCTGGTCCTGGGTAACCGGTTCCCCGCCCATCACCGGGATGATGCCGATGCCGTCGGGTCCCTGCAGCAGCCGGAAGCCGGCTTCCTTGACCTTTTGTTCCAGGTTTTCGAACAGCTCCTGGCTTTTCTGGTTCAGGCGGTTCTTGCTTTCCTGAAGCTGCTGTTCATACGCTGAGCTTTCAAAGGCCTTGGGGACCTCGGTCTGCAGCTCCCTGACCAGGCGGTCCAGGTCATCCCGCAGTTCGCGCCCCGTGCCCGCCGGCAGCCTGAGCGCCTTGGGGTTGTCGCTGTCGCTGAAATTGTTGACGTAGAGCCAGTCGTCCGGCACGGATTTGGATTCGGCGTCCGTGGCCAGGAATTTTTTGATGATGGTTTTCTTGCCGGTGCCCACCGGGCCCAGGGCATACATGTGATACCCCTGGCTCCTGATGTTGACGCCGAAGGAAATTGAGCGCAGGGCCCTTTCCTGGCCGATTATGATTTCGAGCGGTTCCAGTTCCTCGGTGCTGCGGAAGTCGAACATCGACGGTGCCGGTTCATGCCGGAGCTGCTCCGGGGAAAGTTTGTCAGCCTGGTCGGCCATACGGGTCCTCCTGTTTGTTGCGCAGCAGGGCTGCGGCGGTTATATGGGTGTATGTGCGTATACGTGTCCGGGGCGGCCCTGTTCATTGCCGCGGCAGTTTGCGGGATGGGCGGCCGCAGCGCATTGATTCCCGGCCGGGGCCCTTTCTTTTCAGGGACCTGTCGGCATCAGCCCGCCATATGGGTCAGTCAGCCGCACGGTCCCGCGGCGTCTCCCGGCCGCCGGCCATTACCTCGTTCAGGGTCCTGAGAAAGGTCTCACGCAAGGGGCCCCCAAGGGATACGGCCTGACGCGCGGCCTGCTCCGCCTCCTCGTACCGGCCGGTCTCCAGCAGGGCCTGGGCCAGATTGTTATGGGCAATCCCCGATGCGGGTCTGACCCTGACTGCCTCGCGAAAGGCAGCGGCCGCGCCGGCCGGATCGCCGAGCCGGTGGAGGCTGTTTCCCAGGCCGATCCAGGCGTTGTGGCTGCGAGGCCACAGTTCGGCTGCCTTGCCGTAGGCGACGGCGGCGGCCTGCCACTGCCCGGCCCGTTCCAGTCCGACAATCGCCTCCAGCCATTTTTTCTCGTCCGGGCGGGCCACGGTCTCCGACGGGGGCAGGACCGACAGGGCCCAGTAGTCGCTGCGCTTCCACAGGTTGTCGAACAGGCGCAATGACATCCGTTCCGCGGCCCTTGTCCCCGAATGGAGGGTAAGTGTCCCTCCGTTCCTGTCGTAGCCGATGACAACGGCGTAGTGCCATTGCGGGTACCAGGAAAAGGCGAGGTTCAGCAGGACAATGACAGGCCGGCCGGCGGCGATTTCAGCCAGCAGCAGGTCCGGTCCGTGAAAGGGATAGGCCAGCCGCCCGTGGCGGCGGGACGCGGCAATGAGATCGCTCTGCAGGCTTCCCTTTCTTTTCGGGGTGTACGTTGCCGCAACGAGATCTTCGGGCTGCACGCTGATCCCGCTCCAGGAAAGAACCATGGCCAGGGCGGCCGGGCCGCATTGATTTTTTTCCTGGGGGTAAAACGGCACACTCTCCACCCGGGCCTGATCAGGGAAACGGGCTGCGCTCCGCAGCGATTTCTCCAGGGCCACGCCTCCGCAGCCGGCATTTAGAAGCGTTGCCAGCATAAGCAGCAGAACGGCCGTTATCGGGCCGGTGGGCTGTTCACGCCGCCGCATGCCGGATGGTTTATCTGTTCACAAAGGAGAAAACGTGAGTGAGACCGAGAATATCGGTTATCAGCAGCACCAGAAAGATAACCAGAATGGCCCCCACCACTGTTCCGAAGCCGTTTCCGCCAGCGGGGAGCTGGTCGATTTGCTGGGCCAGGCGGAGAACTTCCTCGTCGGACAAGGCGTTGACCCGTTTCATGGCTTCTGCCATGTCAACCCCCTGCCGCTCCATGGTCTGCCGGACATCCATTCTTTCGAGAAAGGCGGCCACCGTGGCGCGGCTGTTCTCCTTTCCGGTCAGGGCTATGGCTGTCTCTGTGGATATCATTTCAGCCCTGGCGGCCTGAGCTGCGAAATTGAGCAGCAGAAAAGAAATGATCAGAACGATACTCATGGGTTGGGCGATTCGTTGCAGCATGTCTCCTCCTTAACCTGTTGTGGATGTCTCGGTTTCTTTCGGCCTCGCGGATTGACGGCCGTTGTTCTCAATTCCGGCGGCGCCGGCTGTCCCGCCTGCCGTTGGGCGCCCGGCGCCGGGGCATGAACGCATGGACGGCCATGAAGGAAATATTCTACCTTCTCCGCCGCAGGTGTCAAGCATTGGCTGGTTGTCGAAGGGAACGTTCCCTTCGGTTCGTGCCCGCGTCCAGGGGCGGTTTCAGTCTTTTCTGACAACCCTTTGCCCCGCGGCCAAAGTGGTTCCTGTTCCATGCCTCGTCTCCTGCAAAATGGATGCCTGTTGACAATCCACGGGATCGCGCTCAGCCGGGGCGGCAAATTGCGGCCGCGTTCGGACAGAGGCAGACAGCGGCAGCGGGTTTCCGGGTGTCACTGCCTGTTTTTCAGTTTGTTCCTGATATAGTCGTTGACCGAAACCTCTTCCGCCTTGGCTTTTTCAGTTATCGCCGTCAACGGGACTTCCACCCGGGCGGCGCTCTTGTGCCCCCCGGCCCCGCCGAGGTCGCCGAAAAGCTGGGCGGCCAGGTTACCGGCATGCAGGCGGAAGCCGGCGTTCCTGATGATGATGATAAGTTTCTGGCCGTATATGCCCGAGACAAAGCACCAGTTCGTCTCCGCCATTTTGAGAAAGAAATCGGCGATGATCACCAGGGCATCCGGATCGTCAATCCGCCCCATGTGGATGTACACGGTATTGCCGATGAACTCGAGATGCTCGAAGGCGGAGCGGAAGTCCTCAAGGTTCCCTTTGTTGATTTCCGAGGACTCTATTTTCTTGATGATGTTGAGGTTGACAAAGGGATAGAGGTACTTGAAGGCCTTGATATCATTGGCGGTCGAGGCGCGGGCGAAATTATCCGTGTCGGTCTTGATCCCGTAAAACAGGGCCGTGGCCAGCCTGGCCGAGGGCTTGATGCCGGCGGCCCGCAGGTATTCGGTGAGCATGGAGGAGGTGGCCCCGTAGTTGTCGCGGATGTCAATGTAGGGGGCCTCCAGGTCGGGAGTGACGGGGTGGTGGTCGATGATGATGTCGAATTGAACCTTGGCGAACCTGGGGTGATGCTGGGGCTGGCCGTCCACAATGGCCCATTTCGTTACCTTGGAAATGTCGGCCCGGTTGACATAGGGAACGTGCAGGCGGAGCAGCTTGACCATGGCCAGGTTGTCGGACCGCTTGATGGCATTGACCCGGCAGATGACGGTTTTCCTGTTTTTGCGCCAGAACAGTCTTTTCAGGGCCAGGGCGCTGGCCATGGCATCGGGATCGGCATTGATCATGATGCCGAGGACGTCATCCCCGGCAACGATTTGGGTCAGCTGCTCGTACCTTTTCTTCTGGGTGGCGGCAAGGGAGGATGGCTTCATGTTCCTGCCAGAGGTTCAGGCTTCGTTTTCCGTTCGGGGGAGAAAATTACGGCTCCATGCTCTTGCATGGCTCAGATAGTACAGCATGTCGTGCCATAAATTAAGTATTTATTTACGCCTGCCCGGTGCATGCAGGACCGCGGGAGAAAAACCGCCGGACTCCGCGGCGGGTCCGCGGCGGAAATGCGCCCGGTATTCCGGTAAAGCGTATCCTCAGGACGGCCATTATGGTATAATAAAAAAAATCGTGAACAGTTTCCAGAAAACGGCCGCGGCTGGAGACCGGTCAGCGTTTCCGGCCGGGCCGGAGGCGATGCCCATGTCGGGATCCAGTCGAACATATATCCTGCCGATCCTGCCGCTGAAAAGCGCGGTGGTTTTTCCGTACGTCACCATGCCGATTTCCATCCAGCGCCCGGCTTCCATAGCAGCCGTTGACGCCTCGCTGTCCGCTGAGAATAAATTGATGGCGGTTTTCACCCAATATAATCCCCTGGTGGATGAACCGAAGATAAAGGACCTGTATCCGATCGGCACCTCGGTGATCATCAAGCTGATTGCCCGCTCCAATTCAATGATTCAGCTCGTCATACAGGCACAGGAGCGGGTTGAAATCGCCGAACCGGAGCCGCATTCCTCATATCTCAAGGCCAGGGTCAGGACATTGCCGCTGATCATCGAGGACGGCATCGATGCGGAGGCGCTCCAGCGGGAAATAATGGAGCTTGCCGGCAGATATTTCGACCTGGGCCATCCGGAGGTGAAATTGAATTTTCCCCAGTTTGCCGCCCCTGGGGAGAACTTCATGCAGCTTGTATATGCCCTGGGCCAGCTGCTGAATCTGGATGTCGTCAAGGGACAGATGCTGCTGGAGGCGCCGACCGAGATTGCCGCCATGCGGATCATCCGCCGCCACCTTATTCATGAGATCCAGATCCTGGAGGTGCGGAAAAAGATTGCCGATGAAGCCCAGATCGTCATGGGCAAGGAGCAGCGTGATTATATCCTGCGCCAGCAGAAGCAGGCGATTCAGAGGGAATTGGGGGAACAGAGCTCCGCCGAGGAGGAACTGGCCGAGCTGCAGAAGAAGATAGAGGAGGCCCAATTGCCGGAGGAAATCAGCAGGGAAGTGAAACGGGAGCTGTCGCGGCTTGAGCAGATACCGCCGATCTCGCCGGAATACCAGGTGGCCCGCTCCCACCTGGATCTGGTCCTTGAACTGCCCTGGCACAACAGCACCACCGACAACCTCAACCTGGACAACGCCAGGCAGGTGCTGGACGAGGATCATTACGGCCTCAAGGAGATAAAGGAGCGGATTGTCGAGCAGCTTGCGGTCATGAAGCTGAATCCCGAGGCCAGGGCTCCAATCCTGTGTTTTGCCGGCCCCCCGGGAGTCGGGAAGACCTCGCTGGGTCAGTCCATCGCCCGGGCCCTGGGCAGAAAGTTCGAACGCTTCAGCCTGGGCGGCATGCATGACGAAGCTGAACTGCGGGGTCACCGCCGCACCTACATCGGGGCGATGCCGGGGCGCATCATTCAGGCCCTGCGCCGTTCCGGCGTCCAGAATCCCCTGCTGATGCTCGATGAAATCGACAAGCTGGGGCGCGATTATCGCGGCGACCCCTCGGCGGCCTTGATGGAGATCCTCGATCCGGAACAGAATCGGGCCTTCCGGGACAATTACCTGGACCTTCCCTTTGACCTGTCGAAGGTTTTCTTCATCACCACCGCCAACACCATCGATACGGTGCCCAAGCCCCTGCTCGACCGCATGGAGCTGATCCGGCTGAGCGGGTACAGCGACGAGGAAAAACTGGAAATCGCCCTCCGCTATCTCCTGCCCAGGCAGAGGAAGCAGGCCGGTCTTTCCGACGAGCAGTTCCAACTGCCGCGGGAAACCATTGAAGCGGTGATCCGCCGCTATACCCGCGAAGCAGGGGTGCGGGAGCTGGAAAGAATGCTCGGCAGGCTGGCCCGGAAGGCGGCGATTCTGTTTGCCGAGGATCACCAGGAGTCGGTCACGGTGCGGCTGGAGAACCTGCCGGACATGCTGGGGCCGGAGCGGTTTTTCATTGAAAAGCTCCGCCATGAGCTGCCGGCAGGTGTTGCCATCGGGCTGGCCTGGACGGAGGCGGGGGGCGATGTCCTCTATATTGAGGCCATCGCCTTGCCCGAGGGGGCTCTGTTCACCCTCACCGGACACCTGGGCGAGGTGATGAAGGAGTCGGCCATGGCGGCCAACAGTTATGTCCTGTCCCACTGCGAGACCCTCGGCATAAAAAGGCCCCAGGGAACAGTCCACATCCATGTGCCGGCAGGGGCGATTCCCAAGGACGGCCCATCCGCGGGAGTCACCATGGCCGCGGCCCTGGCCTCCCTGTACAGCGGGCTGCCGTGCCGGGCCGACACGGCCATGACCGGGGAGATAACCCTGAGCGGGCTCGTTCTGCCGGTGGGGGGCATCAAGGAAAAGGTGCTGGCCGCCAGGCGGGCCAGCATTCACCGGGTTGTGCTGCCCGGAGAGAATGAAAAGGAACTGCGTGAACTGCCGGATTACGTCCTCAAGGAAATGGAGTGCATTTTCGTCGAACGGATCGTGGACGTGCTGCGGGAGGTCATTCCCGCGCTGTTTCGTTCCGAGGGATAACCAGAGGGGGAAGGATCCGTCCTGATGAAACGAATACTGGTTATCGGCGCCACAGGCCAGATCGGCACTGAACTGACTCCCGGCCTGCGCGCGCGCTGCGGCGGGGAAAACGTCATCGCCGCCGGCCACCGCAGGGAACCCGGAACCGCCCTCCGGGAGGCGGGGCCGTATGCCGCCCTTGACGTGAGGGACCGGGAGTCGCTGGCCGTCCTCGTGACAACATACGGGATAGGGACTGTCTATCACCTGGCGGCCTTGCTCTCCGCCGCTGCCGAAGCCCGGCCCCAGGCCGCGTGGGAGCTGAACATGAACGGCCTGCTGAACGTCCTTGAGGTTGCGGCAGCGCATCAATGCGCGGTCTTTTTCCCGAGTTCCATCGGCGCCTTCGGGCCCTCCACCCCCAGGGTGAACACGCCGCAATTGACCATTCAGCGGCCCAACACCATCTACGGGGTGACCAAAACCGCCGGGGAGCTGCTGTGCGACTATTACCACCGGCGCTTTGGGGTCGACGCCAGGGGGTTGCGCTTCCCGGGGCTGATTTCCCATACCGCCCCGCCGGGGGGCGGTACCACCGACTATGCGGTGGAGATATTTTACGCCGCCCTGCGGGGGGAACAATACGTCTGCCCCCTCGCCCCGTCGACCCGGCTCGACATGATGTACATGCCGGACGCGGTCCGGGCCGCCATCGAGGTCATGGAGGCTGATCCGGCCGGGCTCCGGTTCCGCAACGCTTACAACGTGACCGCCATGAGCTTCACCCCGGAGGAGTTGTACAGGGAGATCAGGCGTCATCTCCCCGGTTTTTCCATGACCTTCGCGGTCGATCCGGTCCGCCAGGCAATTGCCGACGGCTGGCCGGAGAAGATGGATGACAGCGCCGCCCGCCGGGACTGGGGATGGGCGCCGGGCTATGATCTCCCGGCCATGGCGGCCGACATGCTGGAAAAGCTGTCGGCCCGGCTTGAAGGAAAAGGCAGAATGCGGAATGCAGAATGAAGAAGGGAGGGGCAATATGGCGGAGGACGGATATCAGGCGGTACTGAGAGCGCATCTGGACGCCCTGGCCGCCAAGGGCATCCGCAAGAGCGGGGAAAACATCATAACCGGGATCAGGCCGC
>JALHJD010000014.1:0-2114 GCA_022837185.1 Desulfobacteraceae bacterium | reverse complement strand
CAGTTCCCGGTTGACCCGGCCGCGCTGCTTCCTGGCCGGACACGGCGACAAGCCTTTCCTGCTGATGAACTCCAATTCCTACCTGGGCCTTGGCAGGCATCCCAGGGTGGCCGCGGCCGAGGAAAAGGCGGTGCGGAGGTACGGCGCCGGCCCGGGGGCAGTGCGGTTCATCAGCGGCACCTTTCAGCCCCACGTGCGGCTTGAGCAACAGCTGGCCAGGTTTCACGCCCGGGAGGCGGCAATGCTCTTCAGTTCGGCCTATGCGGCGGTCATGGGCGTCCTGCCGAATCTGATAAGCGCCGAGACCGCAGTGCTCAGCGATGAACTGAATCACAATTGCATCATCAACGCCATCCGTCTGGCCCGTCCGGCGGTCAAGGAAATCTATCCTCATCTCGGCATGACGGAGCTGGAAGTATTGTTGCGGCAAAACATCGGCCGGGTCCGCCGGGTTGTCCTGGTCACGGACGGCATCTTCAGCATGCGCGGCGATCATGCGCCCCTGGACAGGATGGGGACCCTTGCCGCACAGTACCGGGAAGACTTTGCCGAAGGGATCATAATTGTGGTCGATGACTCCCATGGGGTGGGAGTTTTCGGCGAAACCGGCAGGGGCGTAGAGGAGTACGCCGGGACACGGGCCGACGTACTGATCGCCACCCTGGGCAAGGCAATGGGGGTCAACGGCGGCTATGTAGCCGGCAGCCGGCTGCTGATCGAATACCTGCGGGAAACGGCCCCCCTGTATATTTATTCCAATCCCGTCACTCCGGCGGAAGCGGAAGCGGCCCGGGAGGCCCTGGATATTATCGACAGTCCCGAAGGGGCTGCGCTGCTGGGGCGGCTGCGGCGCTTGACCTCCCTCCTGGAGCAGGGCCTGCGGGGGGCCGGTTTTGAAATACTGACCGGGGAGCATCCGATAGTCCCGCTGCTGGTCAGGGACACGGCCAGGACCGACGGGATGGTCCGGCACCTGTTCGCCCGGGGCGTGCTGGCCACGGGGTTGAAATTTCCCGTCGTTCCCGCCGGAGACGAGAAGATCAGGCTCCAGGTATCGGTCGACCATACGGAGCGGGATATCGAATACCTGGTCGATGCCCTGCGGGAATTTTGACGGGAGGAGGAAAATATGACCGGTGGAGGCTGCCGATTTGTTCACTAATATTTGCCTCAAGGCCACTCGGCGATATACAATATACTCACAGTAAGGGGGGAGCAGTGAGGATGTGAGCAACTTCCCGCCGCAACCGAATACCTCCGGGGCGGGATGCAACCTTCAAAACCCTGCATCAGGGAGAGGGAGGACGACCATGGCATTGATACTTACTTCTCCGGAATTTTCGCATAAGGCTGAAATCCCGGCCCAATATACCTGCGACGGGCTGGATGAGTCGCCCCCCCTGAACTGGTCCGGGGTTCCGCCGGAGGCAAAAAGCCTGGTTCTCATTGTCGACGACCCCGACGCCCCGGATCCGGCGGCGCCGAAAATGACCTGGGTTCACTGGGTGCTGTACAATCTGCCCCCGGCCGCCGCCGGGCTGGAACGGGGCATTGCTGCTCCCGACCTGCCGCCGGGAACAATGGAGGGAAAGAACAACTGGAACATGACGGGCTACGGCGGTCCGTGTCCGCCCATCGGCCGGCATCGCTATTTTTTCAAGCTTTACGCCCTGGACCGTGTTCTTCCGGATCTGCACAAACCCACCAAGGCGGAGCTGGAAAAGGCCATGGAGGGACATATCCTCGAAAAGGCCGAGTTGATCGGCACCTATCAGCGCTAAAAAAGCCCGGCCATCCGTGCCCCGGATGCTCCGGGCAATTATCCTGCCGGCCGCCGGCGTCCACGGGCACGGACCCCCTTTTACAATAATTTAAACCGTACCCGCAGCACCCTGTTGCCCACCCCGGTTGGCGGCAATATCACCCGAACCGTGTAATTGTCGGGTATCCCCGGGGGGAAGCGAACGGTTACCGGAAATGTTGTGGTGACCGTGCCCCGGCCCCCGCATCGCCTGCAGGCAGTGCCGTGGACCACGCCCCATCCCCTGCAGGACGGACAGGGGAGGAGGGTGGGGACCCGCAGCCTGACCCGGCCGCCCTGCAAGGCATGGCCC
>JALHJD010000293.1:3043-4883 GCA_022837185.1 Desulfobacteraceae bacterium | reverse complement strand
ACTGTTTTCGGCAAAAAGGAGCCGCGCCTGGTCCGCCTGAACTCCTTCCGTCTGGAAGCGCTGCCTTCCGGTCCCATGCTCCTGGTGTACAACAAGGATGTGCCGGGTGTTATCGGCGCCCTGGGAACAATCATCGGCGCGGGCAAAGTCAATATTGCCAGCATGACCGTGGGCCGGGAGGAGTCCTCCAATCAGAATGTCATCCTGCTGAATACCGACACGCGCATATCCAAGGAACTGCTGGCAAAAGTCCTCAGCCTGGATAACATAGAAGACGCCATGGTCCTGGAACTGCCGCAGTATTTCCATTAATGATCCTGCCGGAGGCTCTGTCCGGCCGCAACGAAAGGGTGAGAGAATATCATGAGTGAGCAGACACAGAACTGTCAGCCCTGTCCGGAAGGACGGATTCGGAATAAGGCCGGAAAGTGTGTCATGCCCGAAGTGACCTTTGCCGGCTTTATCCTCTCCCTCAATACGACTGCCCTGTACCATCTGGGGGAACTGGCCCATCCGGAGACCGGGGAGCGGAATGTAGATCTGGAGCTGGTGAAGCACACCATAGACACCCTGACCCTTCTCTGTGACAAGACCAGGGGCAATCTTGACAGGGATGAGAACGAGCTGCTGTCCACCATCCTGTACGACCTGAAATTACGCTATGTCAAAGCCAAGGACAGGAACGGCCTCTGAACCTGTTTCGGACCGGTGAAAGCGGTGGCGGGAGAGGTTGAGCTTGCCGCGCCGGCGAAGATCAACCTCTATCTCCAGGTGACCGGCCGCCGGTCGGACGGCTACCATTATCTTGCGACCCTGATGCAGAAAATCGCCCTCTATGACAGGGTGATTCTGCGTCCTGTTCCGTCGGGCATCATTCTCCACTGTCCCGGCAGCGGGCTGCCTGAAGACGAGGGCAATCTCGTTTACCGGGCCGCCCGGCTTTTTTTTCAGGCCGCGGCCGCGCGACTTGACGGCAGCAAAGGGGTCGAGATCACCCTGTTGAAATCCATCCCCGTGGCCGCCGGCCTCGGCGGCGGTTCCAGCGATGCCGCCGCTGTCCTGCGAGGACTGGACAGGTTGTACCGGACAGACTGCCCCACCGCCGCCCTCATGGAACTGGGGGTGCAGCTCGGGGCCGATGTGCCGCTGTTTCTTGTTGACTGGCCTGCAGCCTGGGCCACCGGCATTGGGGAGCGGCTCCGGCCCGCCGTGTCCCTGACCGGCTGTCTGATCGTGTTGGTCAACCCCGGCTTCCCGGTGCCTACGGCGTGGGTTTACAAGAATTTTGCATTGACAGCAGAGGAAAAAAATTTTAACCTGTCAAACTTGCACACGGAAATAGCCGGCCAACAGGATGATCCAGGGTTCACCAGGAGAGCGATCAGACCGGACGAACTGAGAAATGACCTGGAAATGGTGACAATCAGCCGTTACCGGGAACTGGACGGGATAAAACGGAAATTGCTGAAGGCGGGAGCTGTCGCGGCGTTGATGACCGGCAGCGGTCCTTCGATATTCGGACTTTTTCCGGAAAACGAAGCTGAGAAGGCGGCTGTCTGCTGCAGGGAGTTACAGCGGGAATATCAATCCACATTCTTGGTCAATCCCCTGGCGGCATAGGTCCCGCTTCCGTCTTTGCATCGCGCATGGGGCGTCGTCAAGCGGTAAGACACAAGACTTTGACTCTTGCATTCGCAGGTTCGAATCCTGCCGCCCCAGCCAACCACCGAAAAGGCGCTGATCATGCCAAATCGAATGAAAATTTTTTCGGGCAACGCCAACAGGACCATGGCCGAGGATATATGCCGTTATCTCAATATGCCGTTGTCCAAGGCCGAGG
>JALHJD010000293.1:0-3028 GCA_022837185.1 Desulfobacteraceae bacterium | reverse complement strand
TAAGAAATTCAGTGACGGAGAAATTTCCGTCGAAATCGGCGAAAACGTCCGGGGCACGGATGTTTTTGTCGTGCAGCCGACCTGCCCGCCGGTCAATGACCACCTGATGGAGCTGCTCATCATGGTCGACGCCCTCAGGCGGGCATCGGCCCGGCGGATAACCGCGGTCATTCCCTATTACGGATACGCCCGCCAGGACCGGAAAGTGCGGCCCCGTGTACCCATCACGTCCAAGGCGGTGGCTGAAATGCTCATGGCGGTGGGAACCAGACGGGTGTTGTGCATGGACCTGCATGCCGGCCAGATCCAGGGTTTTTTCAACATACCTGTCGACCATCTGTATGCCGCCCCGATTCTGTTGCAGTACATCCGGGAGGCGTTCCGGGATGTGATCATGGTGTCGCCGGACGCCGGCGGGGTCGAACGGACCAGGGCTTTCGCCAAGCGGTTGAACGCCGAACTGGCCATTATTGACAAGCGGCGGGAACGGGCCAACGAGTGCGAGGCCATGCACGTCATCGGCGATGTTGCGGGAAAAACCGCGGTTCTCCTGGACGATATGGTCGATACCGCCGGAACGCTCTGCGGCGCCGCCGCGAAGCTCGTGGAAAAAGGGGCTCGCGAGGTGCACGCCTGCTGTTCCCATCCGGTTCTTTCCGGACCGGCCATCGAACGGCTGGAAAATTCGTGCATCAAGTCCCTGGTGGTGACCAATACCATTCCACTCCGGGGAGATGCCCTGCAGTGCAAAAAAATAAAGGTGCTTTCGGTTTCGGAACTGCTCGCGGAAGCGATCAGCCGCATTCATACTGAAGATTCGGTCAGCACCCTGTTTGTCTGAAAAATTGTATTTCCGTATTTTGATGGAAGGAGGTGTTTGATGATTCAGGTCAGCATACCGGGTGTCTTTCGGTCCGGTTTCGGCAAAGGTGCGGCCCGGCAGTTGCGCATGAAGGAGCTTACGCCGGCCGTGGTGTACAGCGGTGGGACAGACGCGGTGCCCTTGCAGTTGAACAGCACGGTGCTGCACAGGAACCTGCTGGATATCCATGGCCGCAACTCCATCGTCACCCTGCAGATCGAAGGTGACGAGAAGGGTGAGCGGCACACGCTGGTGAAGGAGATCCAGAAGAATCCCGTTACCGATGAGCTCGTTCATGTCGATTTTTTTGAAATCGCCCTGGATAAACCCACTGTTTTTACCGTGCCGCTGAAATTCGCCGGCACGGCCAAGGGGGTCGATCTCGGCGGGGAGCTGCATATTGCCAGAAACAGCGTCAGGCTGAAGGGTTTGCCCCTTGACATCCCCGATATTATTGAAGTTGGCATCAGGAACCTGGGCCGGGGAGATTCCTTGACCCTGGGTGAGCTGTCCCTGCCGGATAAAGTGGAGATGCTGGACGACCCCGCCCGGCTCTGTGTCTCGATCAGCTGACCGCTCCTGACGCGGTCCCCTGCGGGATGCCCCGCCCGGATCCCTTTTTTGGGCAGGGCCGGCTGGTCTGCTTTCGTCCTCCTGTTATTGATCGTTGCGCAAGCCGGGAAATGAATTTTCCGGCTTGCCGTTTTTTTTCCGGGGAAAATGGCGGAGAGCAGAAAATTGATTGTCGGGCTGGGGAATCCCGGGCCGCGGTATGAAAAGACCAGGCACAACGCCGGTTTCATTGCCGTCGATTTCTTCGCCGGCACCAGGGACCTGACCATCAAGGGTTCAGCGATGGGCGGAGAGTACTGTTCGGCCCGCCTCGCCGGCCGGCAGGTTATTCTGCTCAAGCCGCAGAATTTCATGAACCGCTCCGGTGAATGCGTGGCCCGCTTTGCCAATTATTATGCCATCGCTTCTGCGGATATACTGGTCATCCATGATGATCTTGACCTTGCCCCCGGCAGGGTCAAGATTGTATCCGGAGGGGGAGCGGGGGGGCATAACGGGATTCGTTCCCTTATCCGTCATCTGGGGACCGGTGATTTTCCCCGTCTCAAGATCGGCATAGGTCATCCCCGCGATCTGGGTGATGCGGCGGGCATGCCCGTTGAACGGTTCGTCCTGTCACGTTTTCCCGACGACCAGTGGAGCATGGTCCGGAACAACCTCGCTTTCATTGCCGAGGGGATCGACCTGTTCATTACCCAGGACATCCAGGCCGCCATGAACAAGGTCAACCGCAAGGAACCACCCGCCGGTTGACCCCCGCTGCACCATGGCGGGCATCCCGTTGACGCTGCCAGCCGAACCGTTTCCTCTTGCACTGCCCCGGCCATTTTCGGATGATGCCGGTCCTCCGCAGTCCCGCGTTTTGCCCCATGTCGTTTCTATGTCTTTGATTTCATGCTGAAAGTCGATCCTTGGCGAAAAGAGAAAAGTATGGTATATTAATAATTTATTACGACGGCCGTTCCGTCAGGATCGGTCCGAATATGCGTTTTTGGAGGTTTCAGTGTTTGCACAGGGCGATATGGCTGTATATCCAGCTCACGGAGTCGGAATTATAGAGGCCATTGAGACGCAATCCATTGGTGGCGTGAATCAGACTTTTTATGTGATGAAAATTCTTGATAACGACATGACCATCATGATTCCGACTACAAACTGTGAAAATGTGGGGCTCCGATCCATTATTTCCTCGGAAGAAGTCGACAAGGTCCTTTCCATCCTCATGGAGCGGGATATCAAAATCAGCTCCCAGACCTGGAATCGCCGCTATCGGGATTATATGGACAAGATCAAAACCGGATCGGTTTTCGAAGTTGCCGCCGTCCTCAGGGACCTCTACCTGCTCAGCGACGACAAGGAGCTCTCCTACGGCGAACGCAAGATGATGGATACCGCCAAGAGCCTGCTTATCAAGGAAATCTCCCTTGCCCGTAATGAGGACGAAAACAAGGTTGAGCAGCAGGTTGCAAAGATATTCAGCTGATCGGCGTCCGCTGCTTTCCTTCTGAGACCGATTTCTTCCAACCTTTTGTCCGCCGCCATGCACCATGATGACCGGAGGCGTGTTGATTTGACTGTCTCGGCGGGCGAGGC
>JALHJD010000292.1 GCA_022837185.1 Desulfobacteraceae bacterium | reverse complement strand
CCGGTGGTTATGCCGTCCAAGGTGCCCAACCTGCTGATTAACGGTTCCTCCGGCATAGCAGTGGGAATGGCCACCAACATCCCGCCTCACAACCTGACGGAGGTGATGAACGGCCTCATAGCCCTGGTTGATGATCCGAACATTACCGTTCACCGCCTGATGGAGATCATTCCCGGTCCTGATTTTCCGACCGGAGGTTTCGTCTGCGGCCGGGCGGGGATCAGAGAGGCGTACGAAACCGGGCGCGGGGTCGTAATCATGCGGTCGCGCACCCATGTCGAAGAACGAAAGAGCGGCGGCGAGTCAATCATCATCACCGAGATCCCGTTTCAACAGAACAAGGCGTCCCTGGTCGAGAAAATTGCCCTGCTGGTCAAGGAAAAACGCCTCACCTCCATTGCCGAGGTCAGAGACGAATCGGACCGCCACGGCCTGCGCATCGTGCTCGAACTCAGAAAGGACGAAATTCCGGATATCACCTTGAATCAGTTGTACAAATTGACGCCGCTGCAGAAGTCGTTCGGCATCATTATGCTGTCTATTGTTAACAACAGGCCGGAAGTCCTGAATCTCAAGCAGATGCTTGAGTATTTCATTGTCCACCGCAAGACGGTTGTTTACCGCCGGACGGCGTTTGAACTGCGCAAGGCCGAGGAAAAAGCCCACGTGCTCGAAGGCCTCAAAATCGCCATTTCCAACCTCGATGAGGTTGTTCAGTTAATCAAATCGTCTTCCAATCCCGCCGAGGCCAAGGCCGGGTTGATGGAGCGTTTCGAAATGACCGAGATCCAGGCCCAGACGGTCCTGGACATGCGTCTGCAGCGTCTTACCGGACTCGAGCGGGACAAAATCATCACCGAGTATCAGGAAACCATGGAAAAAATCGCCTGGTACAACCGGGTGCTGAGCGACGATTCCCTGGTCATGGCGATAATACGGGAAGAATTTGAACAGATCCGCGATGAATACGGCGACAACCGGCGCACGGAGATCATTGACGCGCCGGAAGAGATTCTCCCTGAAGACATGATCACCCCGGAGGAAATGGTCATAACCGTTTCCCACTCCGGCTACATCAAGCGCAACCCCATTTCTCTGTATCGCGCCCAGAAAAGGGGCGGTAAAGGGGTAAAGGGCATGAGCACCATTGAAGAGGACTTTGTCACCAACCTCTATACCGCCTCAACCCTTGATACCTTTCTTTTTTTCACCAATCGCGGCCGGGTGTTCTGGCGCAAGGTGTACGAGCTCCCCCTGGGCGGCAGAACGGCGCGGGGCAAGGCCATCGTCAACCTCCTTGAACTTGGCGAGGGGGAAAAACTGGCGGCCATCCTGCCCGTTTCCGATCTTGCCGGGGCGGATGAATCCCAGACCGTGCTGACCGTCACCAAAAAAGGACGGGTGAAAAAGACCAGCATTGCCGAATACAAAAGACCGTTGCGTAAAGGAAAATACGGCCTGACCATCAGAGAGGATGACGAAATTCTCTCCGCCTGCATTTCCTCCGGCGACGACCATGTTTTTCTGGTCACCCGCAACGGCAAATCGATCCATTTTCACGAGTCGGATGTCCGGATCATGGGCCGCCTGGCCGCGGGAGTAAAAGGCATTACCCTGGGGGACGATGACGAAGTGGTGGGCGTCGTGGTGTTGACCAGCGACGACTCCATTCTGACCGTGACCGAAAACGGGTACGGCAAACGGACCGCGGTGTCTGAGTACCGGATCCAGAAACGCGGGGGCATGGGGGTATTCGCCATCAGCACCAGTGAGCGCAACGGCAAAGTGGTCGGCGCGCTCCAGGTGAAGGATGAGGATCAGGTGATGCTCATGGCCAACAGCGGCAAGGTGATCCGCATGCCCATGAACTCCGTCCGGGTGATCGGCAGAAACACGCAGGGAGTCAGGCTGATCAACCTCGAGGAGGGCGAAAAGGTGGTCGACATGTCCATGCTGGCCAGAGAAACCGAGGTCGTCGGGGAAGATGACGTCGATACAGTTCAATGACATTGGCCGGACGGCTGTCATCGGCGCCGGCAGCTGGGGAACCGCCCTGGCAAAACTGCTGGGTGACAAGGGCCGCCAGGTTGGTCTGTGGGGCCGCGGCGCCGACCATATTGCCGGGATCAGACGGGAGCGGGAAAACAGAAAGTACCTGCCGGGAGCGCTTCTCCCTCCCGGAGTGGAACCGGCGACGGACCTCGAAGAGGTGGTCCGTGGGGCCGGGTGCGTGGTTATGGTTGTCCCTTCCCATGCCGTCCGTGCCGTTTTTGAACGAATCCGTCCCCTCCTGACCGAAGGGACCCTGATTGTCTCCGCTGTAAAAGGGATAGAAAACGACACCCTGCAAACCATGACCCAGGTCATGCAGGATATCCTGCAGCGGAGCAGGTACGACCGCTCTTTTTACCTTGGCGTCCTCAGCGGCCCCAGTTTCGCCGTCGAGGTCGCCCGGGAACAGCCCACCGCGGTAACCTACGCCGCCACGGACAGTGCTGCGGCCCGAACCGTGCAGCAGCTGTTTTCCACCGCTTTTTTTCGCGTCTATACCAGCAGTGATGTGACAGGGCTTGAACTCTGCGCTGCCATGAAGAACGTGGTCGCCATCGCCGCCGGCATCTGCGACGGTCTTGGTTTTGGCCTCAACACCAGGGCCGCCCTCATTACCAGGGGACTGGCGGAAATTACCAGGCTTGGCGTTCATCTCGGCGCCCATCCCCTGACGTTCTCGGGCCTGGGAGGGCTGGGCGACCTGGTCCTGACCTGTACCGGCGATCTCAGCCGTAACAGGACCGTCGGCCTCAAGCTGGGGCAAGGGAAAAGCCTGGATCAGGCCCTGGCGGAGATGACCATGGTGGCCGAGGGGGTGAAGACTACCCTCTCCTGCTATAATCTGGCCCGTCGCTACGGCGTGGAAATGCCCATCCTCGAGCAGACCTATCAGGTTCTCTATAAAGGCAAGGACTGCCGGCAGGCCGTGCAGGATCTTTTACAGCGCAGCCTCAAGGAGGAAATACCGGCATCCATGCAATGAGCA
>JALHJD010000291.1 GCA_022837185.1 Desulfobacteraceae bacterium | reverse complement strand
GGCCGATTATTCCAGATCGGCGCTGCTCAAGCTGATTCAGGACGGTCTGGTCCTGGTGAACGGACAGTCGGTCAAGGCCGGGCACAGGGTGCGTCAGGGAGATGAAACCGAGATCATTTTCCCTGCTCCGGCCCCGGCGTCCCTGATCCCCCAGCACATTGACTTTACGGTTCTGTACGAGGATGATGATCTGCTGGTGATCGGCAAACCTCCGGGACTGGTGGTCCATCCCGCCGCGGGGCATCGCAGCGGCACCCTGGCTCACGGGCTTCTGTATCACTGCGGTTCCCTGCCGGGAACGGAGGAACTGCGGCCGGGAATCGTTCACCGGCTCGACAAGGACACTTCCGGCATAATGCTGGTCGCCAAGACCGGCAAGGCCATGCGGCGGCTGACCCGGGATTTTCACGACCGCAATATTGACAAGGTCTATCACGCGATACTGCTGCGCTGTCCCCCTGATGAGGCAGGCAGAATGGTCCAGCCCATCGGCAGGCATCCCGTGAATCGGAAAAAAATGGCCGTCCGGGCCGATGGCCGGTATGCCGCGACCCGGTGGCGGGTCCTGGAACGGTTTGCCAACGGCATGTGTCTGGTTGAACTGGAGCTGGAAACCGGCAGGACCCATCAGATTCGTGTACATATGGCATCACTGGGCTGTCCGGTCGCCGGGGACGAAGTGTACGGCGGCCAGGTCAGGCCGGCCCATGGGGTGGCGGTGCGGCGGCAGCTTCTTCATGCCTCGGCCCTTGCTTTCCCCCATCCCTCCAGCCGCCGGCAGTTGAGTTTTTCCCTGCCGCTCTGGCAGGACATGCAGGAAATCCTCGACCAATTGAGGAAAGATTCCACCGGCTGATGATCATGGCAAGGGGCACTGGAACTCCGATTCTCATCGGTATCACTGGAGGGATCGGAGCGGGCAAAAGTACGGTCAGCGGTTTCTGGTCCAGGTACATGGGCCTGCCCCTGATTGACATCGACACGGTGTGCAGGGACCTGCTGGAAAGGGGGAAGCCGGGCTGGCTGGCCTTGCGGCGGACTTTGGACCATTCATACTTTACCGCCGAGGGGGACCTGGACCGCGGACGTCTGCGCAGCGCACTTTTTGCCGACGGTGAACTGCGCCGGACCATCAACGGCCTGATTCATCCATTGGCACGGGAGATGATGAAAATCCAGGCGGCCGCATGCGCCCGGACGATGATTCTGGTTGATGTGCCGCTCCTGTTCGAGGCGCATTGGCAGGATCAGTTTCATGGGACAGTCGTGGTGTATGCCGGCAAGGTGGTCCGCTGCCGCCGGATAGTGGCAAGGGACGGCGTCAGCCCGGACCAGGCGGTTCTCAGCATTGCCGCCCAGATGCCTCTGGCGGACAAGGTCCTGCTCGCCGACCATGTCATCGACAACAGCGGCTGCTGGCTGGCGGCCAGGATGCAGGCGGTTCATCTCGCCCGCCTGCTGGATTTGGAGCATGGACCGGCCGCGTAGCGGCATGTGCCGGAGAAGGAAACGCGAAGATTTTCGCCGGCTGGAAAGAGCGGCAATCCTCCCGCCAGGCTTTTTTCGCAAGAAATTGCTTGACATGCCAACGGGAAGGCAATATTTATTTCAGTGTCAACAGCAATTTCAATGTATACGATCCCGCCTGCTGGATTCACGCTCGAATTATCACACTATATACAAGAAAATTTGCTGAACGACCCATATATTGCATAGTGCAACTGGTCC
Organism: Desulfobacteraceae bacterium; assembly: GCA_022837185.1. Taxonomy (GTDB): domain Bacteria; phylum Desulfobacterota; class Desulfobulbia; order Desulfobulbales; family Desulfobulbaceae; genus UBA10518. The sequence continues at coordinate 1,326 of JALHJD010000291.1, read as the reverse complement.
CAGACAAAATTAATTTCTGCTGAAATCCCGTAAAATTTTCCTTCCCATTATCTTTTTATCGCTTGAACTGGCTGATAAAAAAATTCAACGCTGTTCCCGGGAGCACGTTGAGAGCCGCCGATCCGGCCGAACCTTGCGTTTTTGCCGCTGTTCGGCCTAAGCAGAATCCGGTTGCCTCATGATGAAAGGATGCGAATCCGATCCCCCCCGGTGCAGTGTTCCGCTCCGCGGGCTGCGGGGCGAAAATTTCGGCTAAGACAAACGTCACGAGAGTAACTTTTCCTGGAGGTAGAACCATTCAAATGAACTGGGCTGATCTGAAAAACAAGAAAATCAACGAATTGGTTGAACTGGCGGCGGACCTCGAAATCGAAGGCTACACGTCCATGCGGAAGCAGGAACTGATTTTTGCCATCCTCAAGGCCCAGGGCGACGCCGACGGCAAGCTCCGCGGCAGCGGAGTGCTGGAGGTGCTGCAGGACGGTTTCGGTTTTCTCCGGGCGCCGGATTACAATTATCTGCCCGGTCCCGACGATATCTACGTCTCTCCTTCCCAGATTCGCCGCTTGAACCTGAGGACCGGCGATACCATTGAAGGGGAGGTGCGGGCCCCCAAGGACAATGAACGGTATTTCGCCATGCTCAAGGTGGATACCGTTAATTTTGAACCGCCCGAGGCCTCCAGGAACAAGACGCTGTTCGTCAACCTGACCCCCCTTCATCCCGAAGAGCGGATCAATCTGGAATATCAGCCGGACAACTACTCCATGCGGGTCATGGACCTCATGGCCCCCCTGGGCAAGGGGCAGCGAGGCCTCATTGTCGCCCCGCCCCGGACCGGCAAGACGGTGCTGATGCAGAAGATTGCCAATTCCATCGTCCACAATCACAAGGAAATCACCTTGATCGTCCTGCTCATCGACGAGCGGCCCGAAGAGGTAACCGACATGCGGCGCAATGTCGCCGCCGAAGTGGTCAGCTCGACCTTTGATGAGCCGCCCCAGCGGCATATCCAGGTCGCTGAAATGGTCATTGAAAAAGCCAAACGGCTGGTGGAGCACAAGCGGGACGTGGTCATTCTGCTCGACTCCATAACCCGGCTGGCCAGGGCCTACAACACGGTGACCCCTGCCTCGGGCAAAATCCTCTCCGGCGGCGTCGAGGCCAATGCCCTGCACCGGCCCAAACGCTTTTTCGGCTCAGCCAGAAATATCGAGGAAGGCGGCAGCCTGACCATCCTGGCAACCGCCCTGATCGAGACCGGGAGCCGGATGGATGATGTTATTTTCGAGGAATTCAAGGGCACCGGCAACATGGAGCTTGTTC
>JALHJD010000290.1 GCA_022837185.1 Desulfobacteraceae bacterium | reverse complement strand
AGGCTGGAAAGAGGGTGTTTTCGAGGCAGGGGGAAATAGGCCCACCCCCTGTTTCTTTTTTTCGCAAGGGGTAGCCGCTCACCGCCGCCCCCATTTCTTCCGGGCGCCGCAAAGGTTCGGCGACCACCACGCTCGTCCCCATGAACGCTCCGCCGAACAGGGCCGCATAGATCGCGAAGCCGATATACTGATACTCCGGCTTGAGCAGGCAGAACGGACATTTATGGTACGGCATCGCGTAAATATACGATGAAAACACGGTGGTAACGGTCATCAGGGCGAGGATGAAAAATCCGAGCCACAGACCGCCGAAAAAAAGGCTGAGCCACGGCCTCGGCGCCGCGAGCAGGACAGCGCCGGCAGCAAGCAGCAGCAAGGCTGAACCATAAAAGAGCACCAGGCTCATCCCGTGGGTCAACCCGGAGAGGAGATTGGTTCCGCCCCCCGCGGCATCCCCGAAGACGACGGCGCAGCAGGAGGTAATGATCTCCGGGGTCAGGCCGGCGATATAGACGGTTTCCAGTGCCAGATCAAGGACGACCAGGGGCAGCAGCAGGAGCAGGTAGACGTATTTCAGCCGCACCAGAGGGTACTTCGGCGACCGGATATCGAGCTGATGCAGGACGATCCAATACCCGTACAAAAAAACCCCGCCGATCTTGACCATCAGGGCCGGAATCCCGAAATCATTGGCAAGCAGGCTTCCCGTGGCGCACATGGCGCCAACGATGGACTGGCTGAAATAATCGGCCGCCAGGACAAACACGGCCAGGGACAGAATCTGGACGCCGAGCCCGTATTCAACCAGGGTGGAGGTCAGCCATATTTCGTTCTCCAGCCGTATCTGTCTGTTCGAATCACTCTCCGGGTCCCAGAAAAGCAGGACACGGACCGCGCTCCTGGCCGCCAGGCCCAGAAGAAAGAGGACCAGCACTCCGCAGATGAGCAGGGCGATGCTCCAGGAATTAAGAAACATCGATTCGCCCGTCCTTCATGTCGATGACCCGGTCCACCGCCGGGTGTTCAGTGACCTGGGGATCATGGGAGGTGATGATGATCGTCTTGCCGGCCTGCTTCAGGGCGGCCATATACTCCATGAACTCCCGGCTCAGACCGCTGTCGAGATGGGCCGTGGGCTCGTCCGCCAGAATGAGGGGCGGATCGTTGACCAGGGCCCGGGCAATGGCGACCCGCTGCAGTTCTCCTCCCGAAATCCGGCCGGCGGGGAAATTCCCCCGGTGGCTGATGGAAAACCGCTGCAGCAGCCTGTCCACCCTCTCCGCCATGGCGCGCCGGTTCAATCCCTGGGGCACAAGCGGCAGGGTGATGTTCTCCCGCACGGTCAGGGCCGGCAGGATATTGAAATTCTGAAAAATAAACCCGATGCAGCGCCGCCGGTGCACGGTCAGGAAACGGTCGGGCATCCTGGCCGGCTGCAGCCCGGCGACCGCCGCCCGGCCGCTGGTCGGTTGAATGACGCAGCCGATGATCGACAAAAGCGTGCTTTTTCCGCACCCGCTCGCCCCCCGCAGGCAGTTCAGGGTATGCGCCTCGATGCGCAGATCGATGTCCCGCAGGGCGACGACCTCGTTGATCTGCCCCTGGTTGTATATCTTGGCCACCCCTTCCAGTTCGATGAACATCCTGGTCTCCATCCGCGGTCCCGTTACAGACCGCTGAGAACCGAATCCGTCGGGACGATGGCGCTGCGCCAGGCCGGAATGACCGTTGCCGCCATGTAGGGCAGCACGGTGAAGCAGAAAATCAGAAGAAGGGTGGACACCTGGAGCGAAGGCACCAGGCGCAGGGACGGATGGATGACCGACCAGCCGACCATGACGGGCCGGAACAGGGATGCATCAAAATAGGCGACATGAATATAGGCCCCGGTGCATCCGGCAATAAACGCCCCGCCGGCGATCAGCGCGCCCTCCCAGAATCGGACGGCAAGGATGTCCGAGGTTTCCCAGCCCAGGATTTTCAGAATACCGATTTCACGCCGCTCCTCCGGCGAAAGTCCGGACGCCTTGTCCCAGGCAAAGATGACGAAAGCCGCCAGCGCGGTCAACAGGCAGACCGAGGCAAAACCGCTGCGCCACCCGAAAACGACCTGATACGTCTGACTGATCTGCGACCTGGTCAGCACCCTGGCGTCCGGCAGGGCCGCGGCAATTTTCCGGGCTATGTTCGGGACCTCCTCCAGGTTGGCGACATACACGCAGAGATCGGTCGCCGCCGCCGGGGAGATGTGAAACAGGTCCCGGGCGTCCCGGATGTCCATGACGATCAGGTCGTCGGTCAGCACATCGGTGACCGCATCGAACACCCCGGCAATTGCAAAGGAAGCCTGCGACAGGTCTGGCCTGAAGAGGGAAAGATACGCGGTCCCCTTGCTTTTCACGATGCGCTTGATCGACCGGCCGACCAGGACCCAGCCTGTCGATCCCGGCTCCGGCACCTCCCCCTCGGCCAGGGTCAAATTGAGCTTTTCCCCCAGCGGCATCCGTTCCAGCTCAACGCCGATCAAAGTCAAATTGGCCCCGGTCACCTCGTCGAAATAATACCCCCATATCCGGGGCACAACCTCCCGCACCCCGTGAATCCCGGCGATCTGTCCGCCATAGTCCAGGGGCACCTCCGTCTGTCGGCCGGCGGAAAGGCGCTGGACGGTTATTTCCGGGGCACTGCGGAGGGAATCAAGGGCGGTTTCGGTCAGTGCCCCGGTGACAAACTGAAAGGAGGCCACCAGAAATATAACCCCCGCAAACACGATGAGTACACTGCCATTCCTCGACCGGCGGCGCCACAGCGAGGACAGGGTGTAGTCGATGATGTTCAGGTGTTTGGTCAGCGCCCCCTTCATTCCCTCTCCTCCCTCATGGCCCGGGAAATCGGAGGGGCCCAGAAGGAACCCGTCGGAAAATGCTCAATGGCGCCGGGATGATCCATGAAGGGCACGACGGCGTCACTGGCAGCCGGGTGCCTGGTATACCTGGCCTCGGTGGCGATGCACAGATCGCTGAGCCGTATTCGGTCAAGCGATGACGGTAATGAATGTACAGGACGGTATGAACCGCCGCCAGGAAGGCCAGCAGCAACACCAGGACGTGCAGCGGCCGGCCGGGGACTTTATCGGATACCGGGCTCACTTGACTCCATGATGCATCCTGGCGCCGGCCCGCAGGGATTGGACCAGGTCGTCGGTCACTTCATCGAAAACGAGAATTTTCTCCCCCTTGTGATCCTGCTTGAAATTCTCGGCGGCATCCCGGCTGGCGAAGGGAATGAACTCCTTGCCCATGGGGCCGTACACATCGCTGCCGATGACGTAAAACGCCTGCCGGCCGTCTATCCACGACAGGGTGTAATAGTCCTTTACCCAGATCTCCCGTATATCGCTCCCCGCCGCCTTGCCGTACTTTTCCGGATGAAAATGGAACACCAGCAGGTCCTTGACCCCGTCGAAAAACAGGACCTCGCCGTCGGCAAGGCGGATCTGGGCGAGCCAGTTTTCATATTTGGCCACAAACATGCCGCATACCGGACAGCGGGTGTCCCCGGCAACTTCATCCTGCGGCGCGGCCTGAATGGGAGCCGCGTGAAAAAGGAGCAGGATGATAAAAAGCGTCATCATCGCATACATCTTGATACCGTTCATTGTACATCCTCCCGATCAGGTATCCGCCGCGGCGGCTGTTCCTTGGTTGCGGCCTCTCGGCCGGAGACGATTCAGTCGAAATACGGCTCCAGCAATGCCTGCAGTTCCTGTTCACTCACCCCGCCGAGAATGGCCGCCACAATTGTATGTTCCGGACTGAGGACAATGGTCTGGGGCAGTGCCCTGACCTTGTACCTGGCGGCGACGTCGCCCCCGGGTCCCGAAGGGTGGGAAAAGTCAGGGCCAGGCTGTCGGCAAAAGCTTCAAGGACCGCAGGGTCTGCCCCCATTGATTCTATGTACAGCATGCCGAGTCCCTGCCCCCCGTACTTCGCATACATCTGTTTGAAAGCCGGGGTGTCGGCCCGGCAGAACTTGCAGTCGATGAGAATAAAACGCAGTACGACCGGTGCCCCCCGGTAATCCGACAGGCTGACCGGATTGCCGTCAAGATCCCGCAGGGTGAATTGCGGCGCGCTGTCCCCGATCTGGACCGGCGGCTGCTTTTCCTGCCCGCAGGCGGCCAGCAGCACAATAATCATGAGCAGGACAAAAATGGGCGGCCGCCGTCTGCCCGGAACCTCCCCCGCCGCGCCGGCAAAGTCACGCATCAACGGTAGCCCTCTCGCTCAGCACCCCCTGCCTCATCTCCAGAATCCTTGCATTTTTCTGGGTCTGGGCGAGATGAACATTGTGGGTGACGACGACAAACGTTGTCCCCGCCCGGTTAAATTCACTGAAAACCTTGAGGATGTCCCGTTCCGTTTCCTCATCAAGGTCTCCTGTGGGCTCATCGGCGAGGATGATGTCCGGCTGATTGATGAAGGCCCTGGCAATGGCTATGCGTCGCTGCTGCCCGCCGGAAAGCTGGGACGGAAATGAATTCGCTTTGTCCCCGAGGCCGACAAGGTGAAGAATTTCAACAGCCCTCTGATGATTTCCCCGGGGAGTCCTGCCGAAGGTCAGCGGCAGCAGGACATTCTCCAGGGCCGTCAGGGTCGGGATAAGGCTGGCGAATTGAAAGATGAAGCCGATGGTACTGTTGCGCATATCGGACAGAGCTTCATCGGACTGGCGCCAGTTCTCCACGCCGTTGATCAGGACCTCGCCGCTGTCCGGCCTGGTCAGACCGCCGATAAGGCTCAGCAAGGTGGTCTTGCCGGAACCGGAATGGCCGAGTATGACAACAAATTCCCCCCGGTCGACGCTCAGGGAAACATTATCCACCGCGGTGGTCCTGATGTTGGCGGAGATATATTCCTTTTTCAAATTACGGCACTCAATCAACATATATCATTTCCATTCATTTTCCTGAAGTCCCCGCTGCCGAAACAAAGCGCTGCCTGCTCCCTGTTCCCCCGTTTCAATCTTTTCCCCTTGCAAGATGGGAATCACAATCAAATGGCCCGATCATAGTCCATGGGCGGGTCTTACGCAATACATGGATGCTCCTTTCCGTTTCCTTGGGGCAGTGCCATTGATTGCCCGCTTGGCTTCGTCATCCCGTTCCTGCCTGTGTTGTCGAGATTATTTTCTTTCGGGAGAATCCGGATAAAAAGTCCATATTCCGTACCCGTTTTCCTAACCTGACGACTTTATGTAAAAAAAATAATGCATTTCAGCTGTTTTTCGAGATAAAAAATAAAAATTTTTATTTGCTTTTATACCACAGCGTGTGTATTGTGCAACCTATGAGAAACGTTTCCACGGACATTGGTAAGCCGACCGGTGTTCGTGGGGGCCCGGAACCCACGGGATATTCCATTTCGCAGGGTGTTGGGCCGAACCCGAAACCGTTATGGAGGAAGGAGAACCATGAAAGTCATTGCCGCGAAAACCTGTCTCTACGCCCTCGTCGCCGCCGGCGCCCTGACAATTGGAACCCTGGGGATGTCCGCATCCGCCCAGGCGGAAAACCCCCATCATTCTCAAAGGGATCGACAAGGTGGATATCGGCGATGCCGCATCCCATCCGACCCACGATGCCCGCATAGACTACCAGAAACGCGACCTGATGTTCTGGTCGACCTACAAGCCCAACCCGGAAACCGGCAGTCCCCATGTCGGGGCCACGGACCTGAAAACCGGCAACAAGGTTTTTGATGTCGCCGCCCCCATCCCCGAAATGGGACAGATCGACACCAAGGCGCTGTACTGCGGTTCAGGCCAGACGGAAAATTTCTACTTCCCCATCGCCATGACCCACAAGGGGTATATCGATGTGTATCAGAAGTCGGACATGAAGCGGGTGCACACCGTTTTCCTCGAGGGCACCGAAGCCGACCCGGGCGTGCCCTATAAGTTCTATCACGGCGTCAACTCCCCGGATATGACCAAAATGCTCATTTCAATCAATGAGGCCGACACGGATCACGGCAAGCCCATCGGCAAAATTCACCTGTTGATGCTGGACGCCAAGGAACTGGAAAAGGGCAACGTCAAGCTGCTGAAACGCAGTGCCATTCCGGGCAATGCGGGCAAGACGGTCAACTTCCGCTCCACCTTCTCCCCGGACGGCAAGCTGATTTCGCTCTCCGGCGCCGACATC
>JALHJD010000289.1 GCA_022837185.1 Desulfobacteraceae bacterium | reverse complement strand
GGACCCATCGGCAAACGTACATAAGAGGAGATCCCGGCCTGACCGCGATCTCAACATTGTCGGGGACTTCCTCAGGTACTTTGTCATGCTGTTCGTGCCTTTCTTTCTGATCGGCGCGACGTACGGCTTTATCAACCAATGCTACCTGATATGCTTCCTGGTCAATCCGGTCATATACGCGGGCGGAGTCTGCCTGATCATCATCGTCATCAAGTATGACGTCAACGACATCATGGCCCTTTTCGGCCGGGCCAGGGAACAGCAGCTTGCCCTGCACGTCAAGCATGCCGGGACGATTCAGCAGATCGGCGTCCAGATGAGCGGGGGGGATTATGAGGGCGCCCTGGTGACCGTCAGGAAGCTGCTCAGGGAGGAGCCCGACTATCCCAACGCTCTCAACCTCAAGGGACAGATACTGCTGGACGGGTTTGCGCAGTACGAGGAGGCCCGCGCCTGCTTCGACAAAGTCATGACCCTGACCGGACCCGAATCCGAGGATTACCTCCTCGCCGAAGCCCTGAAGGCCTCCACCTACCCGGATGAGTAAACCGGTCCGCGGCCTGCTTCCGGTTCGGACCCATCCTTCCTTCCCCCTCATCCCCTTTCCTTCAGACTTGACAACGGCCCGATCATCGTTTATCGTCGGTTAACGATAAGGAGAACATGAAAATGACCCCGACAGTTCAACCCCCTGCCGCCGCGGCGGATACCACGGACATCAACGAAGCCGCTTCCCTGTGCAGGGCCCTGGCTCATCCGGCCCGCATCAGAATCCTCAGACACCTCCTGCGGGTGGACCGGTGCGTTTGCGGCCGCATCGTCGAGATCCTGCCCCTGGCGCAATCCACCGTGAGCCAGCACCTCAAGATCCTCAAGGAGGCGGGCCTGATCAGGGGAGAGGTGGAGGGGCCCAAAACCTGTTACTGCGTGAACAAGACAAAATTGTCAGTACTACAGCAATTCATCGTGCTGATGCTTGATTCGGAAGAACATCATGAAGCCATTTCCCAACCCGATTGCGGCTGATACCCCCGAGCCGCCTCCCCCGGGCTCCATTGCCGCCGGGGGCTTCTTACCCGCTGCCCCGCCGGAATGCGTTGACGACGGTCCCTGCTGAGGGCCGAATCCCGACCCCAGGTCCGGGGTCCATGATCTTCCCGGCTACGCCCTGCAGTCATACGTCCAAGGGTTTGTCGCGACACCGGCCGGGGACGTGCCGCGCCTCAGGACCCGTCTCGGCCTGAAGGACCTCCTTGGCGCCGTTCGGGCGCGCCTCGGTATTGCCCGCAATCAATACAAGGTCAACCCGGGCCTCTACTGCACCGGCACCCCCGGCCCGCGGTCACCGGTCCTGGCCACCGCCAATTACAAACTCAGCTTTGATGCCCTGCGCAAAGAGCTGGCGGACATCGACGCCTGGGTCCTTGTTGTCGACACCCGCGGCATCAATGTCTGGTGCGCGGCCGGCAAGGGGACCTTTTCCGCTGACGAGGTGGCGTACCAGGCAGGGAGGGCGCGGTTGGCCGAGATCGTCTCGCACCGTGAGCTGATTCTCCCGCAGTTTGCCGCAACCGGTGTCGCCTCGCAGAAACTCAGGGAAAAATGCGGTTTCCGGGGCATTTTCGGACCCCTGCGCGCCGCCGATATCGCGAAATTCCTCAAGGACGGCAAAAAGGCCGACGAAACCATGCGAACGGTAACCTTCACCCTGGGAGAACGGCTGGTCCTGGTCCCCGTGGAGATCGCCCTGATCTGGAAGCCGTTTGTTCTGGTGACCCTTTCCCTCTTTGTCCTGTCAGGCATCGGGCCGGGGTTCTACTCCCTCGATGCAGCATTGGGACGCGGCATGACCGCCGCCGGGGCGACGGTGCTGGCCATCCTGGCCGGGGCCCTGGCCGCCCCTGCTCTCCTGCCGTGGCTTCCGGGCCGGCAGTTCTGGCTGAAGGGGGTGCAGACCGGTGGTGCCGCCGGTTTTGCCTACCTGTTCTTTTTTCCGACCGGGGTCAGCCCGGCCGGGAATGCCGGCCTGTGGCTGTGGATGGCAGCCGCCGCCTCCTACATGGCCATGAACTTCACCGGGGCAACGCCCTACACCTCCCTTTCGGGGTTTGAACAGGAAATGCGCGTGTTCAAGGATGAAACGCGCGCTTTCCAAGACGAGATGCGCAAGGATCGGAAAGACCTCAACAAAAAGTGGGGTGAACTTGCCAACAAAATGGGCACTATCATCGAGGACATCCTTGCTCCTAACCCGGAAATCTCACCCGAATGAAGTTTAGTGGTCTTGGTCCGGTAATCCAGTGAGATTTCCGGGCCAAGAACAATTCAGAAAACTCGAGGTTCTTCGGTCCACCGAAGAACAGCACGCCAAAGGCGGATTTGCGCGAGTATCAGGGGCTTGATGAAACAGATCATTGCGTGTTAGCTTCTGATACATGAATTCCTTGGAACGTATCACGGTCAATTCCGCTCAGTGCGGCGGACGACCCTGCATCCGTGGCATGCGGATCCGAGTTAAGGATGTCTTGGACATGCTCGCCGCCGGGGCAACCGAGGAGGAAATCCTGAAGGATTTCCCTGACTTGGAGCAGGCGGATATTCGCGCCTGCATCGCATACGCTGCACGGTATGTGGACCATGCTGTTGTCGCGGCGGCTTGAGCAATGCGTTTATTGCTGGACGCCCAACTGCCGCCCGCCATGGCCTCATGGCTCCGGGACCATGGCATTGCTGCGACCCCTGTGCGCGAGCTGGGCCTCCTCAATTCTGACGATGGCAGCATATGGAGCTTTGCCACCGAGGGTGGCTGGGTTGTGGTTACCAAGGACGAGGACTTTGTGAACCGATGTCTGGGTGACCCGGCTTCACCAGTCGTCGTATGGCTTCGAATAGGGAATTCTACCAACCGGGCGTTGTTCGCCTGGCTCGAACCCCTGCTGCCCCAGATTCTAAGTCGATTGCACAAAGGGGAACGCTTGATCGAAGTCCGCTGACAACAAATGCCCCTCAGAAGAGCGAAAGAACGCGAATGCACCCAAATGGAGTTGCTTTCAGAGAAACGTGTAACCTTGCGGCTGGCCATGACAGGTCTTGGTGACTTGTGATTGCG
>JALHJD010000288.1 GCA_022837185.1 Desulfobacteraceae bacterium | reverse complement strand
TGTTGATCCCCAAAATGTCTGAACAAAAAGGGGCTATTTTTTTCAGAATCTGTTAACGAATACCGGTACGAAATTGGATTATATTGATCTTAATCCATCCTGATTTACGAAAACGGGGTGATGGACCTCAGCAAAGATCCACCACCCCCTCCGTCCAGGAAAACAACCTTCCTGAAGGAGTTAATCAACTGGTACTTTTTGTTCAGGCATCCGTCAAGGAGATTGCCCGCCTTGGCAAAAATTATCCTTGGCCGAAGCCGTTATTCTGTCCCTGCTGCGGCGGTGTACTCTGGTGGCATGGCTTTGTAGCCGCCTATTTTTCCTGCTTTCCCCATTGTCTTTATCTCCGCCGTCTTTATTGCCCTCATTGTCGCAGTGTCCATCGTCTGCGTCCGGCAGGCTTCTGGAAGCGCTATCGCAGTTCCATCGAGGAGATTCGTTCCGCCGTGATGTGGCGGGCGGAGAAGAAGCGCTGGCGCCCGGATTTGCCCCGTTCCCGCCAGCGTATATGGTGGCGGCGCTTGCGACGAATGATCCGCATGCTGTTTGGTTTTTGGTTTACCGGCAGCATTTCTGCAGGCTTTGACCTGCTGGCCGGTCAAGGCATAATCCCTGTTACCACTGCAAAATTACATGAAAACAGAGTCACTCTTCAACCACCCTACCGTGTTGTAGCCCTGCCCAGCCTTCTTTAGGAGTGTTATGGGGGAAAAAGCCGGATAACCGGCATTGCAACCCCATACTCAAGGAGGTATCACATGGACAACAAGCAGCGGGAAGAGGTCGCCCTGTTCCGTTTCGGGGTGATCAGCGAACTGGTGTCGTCCCGGTTGAACCCGGGCGAACTGACCGGCTTAATCAGGCAGAAGAGTGAGCAACGCTGGGACATCCCGTATTCCAACCGGACCAGGGTATCGGCCGCCACCATCCGTCGCTGGCTGCGCCTGTATGAACAGGGCGGCCGCGAGCTGGCATCGCTGTATCCGGCCGGCAGATCAGATCGGGGCCGAAGCCGGAAGATCGACGAAGAGACCGTTCTGGCTCTGGTACGCCTGCGCAAACAGAAGCCAAGCCTGCCGGTCAACCGAGTGGTGGAGGAGCTTACCGAGAAGAAGTTGGTGGATCCGGGAGTTACGCTCAGCCTGTCCACCGCCTACCGCATCCTGCAGCGGGAAGGGTTGTCAAGCAGGCAGGCCGCCGCCAGAACGGACCGCCGCCGCTATGAGGCCGAGCTTCCCAATGATATCTGGCAATCCGATGTCATGCACGGTCCCGCGGTTGACGTTGCCGGCAGAAAACGCAAGGCTTATCTTATTGCCTTTCTCGACGATCATTCCCGGCTGATCCCCTATGGCGGCTTTTACTTGTCCGAGCGGCTGGCCTCCTGGCTGGACGCTTTCCGGCGGGCACTCCTGACCAGAGGGGTGCCGCGCAAGCTCTATGTGGACAACGGCGCCGCCTTCCGGTCCCGGCACCTGGAGCGGGTCTGCGCCTCGCTGGGCATAGCTCTGGTCCATTCGCCGCCCTATACGCCGCAAGGCCGGGGCAAGGTGGAACGCTTTTTCCGGACGGTCCGCAGCAGGTTTATGCCGTCCTTCCCGGGCGGAACCCTGGATGAGCTCAACAGCCGATTCACTTCCTGGCTGGAGCAGGATTATCAGCACAAAACCCATTCCTCCACCGGCGAGTCGCCGTTCAACCGTTTTGCCCGGCATGTGGAGCTGGTCAGATCACCGCCGATCGATCTGGAGGATCACTTCCGCAAGGAGGTGCGCCGCCGGGTGACCAGAGACCGCACCATTACCATCGAGGGCCGGCTCTACGAGACTCCGACCAGGCTGATCGGTGAACAGGTCAGCCTGCTCTACCATGAAGAGAATCCGGAGCGGGTGGAAATTTTTTATCAGGGCCAGTCGCACGGACTGCTCACACCGGTCGATCTCAAGATCAACTGCCAGGTGAAGCGGGACAAGGACCGCGACCGGCTGCAGGTCGATGAGCACACCTGCCGCCAGGGCCTGCTGCCCTTCATGAAAAGGGGGTAGACCATGGCCTATCGCGCATTCTTCGGACTGGCAAGAGAACCCTTCGGGGCCGATCTCGAACTGAAGGCCATCCTGCAAACCGATGATCTGCTTGGAGTACAGGAGCGGTTCCAGTATGCGGTCAGGCTCGGCGCCATCGCCCTGGTTACCGGCGAGGTCGGCGCTGGCAAATCCACGGCCCTGCGCTGGTGCTGCGGACAGCTCCATCCGGCAAAATACGAACCGCTCTGGATCACCGCTTCCGCCGGCTCGATCCTGGAGGTATACCGGCAGCTGCTTGCCGAGCTCGACTGCCAGACCGCTTCCTCTTCCCGGGCAACGCTCACCAGGATGATCAAACAGCAGATTCATGACCTGGTTATCGGTAAAAAACAGCAGCCCCTTCTGGTCATTGATGAAGCCTCTCTGCTGCGCCTTGATGTCTTTGCCGAACTGCACACCATCACCCAGTTCGAGGGAGACTCGAAACCCTGGCTGCCGGTGGTGCTGGCCGGGCAGAACAATCTGGCCGACAATCTGCTCTATCGCACCGCCATTCCTCTGGCTTCTCGGATCGTAGCCAGAAGCCATCTCAAGGCGGTCAACCGCCAGGGCATGGAAGAGTATCTCGGCCATCATCTCAAAATCGCCGGCCTCAAGGCTACACCCTTTGACGAACAGGCCGTCACCGCTGTTCACCAGGGTTCAGGCGGCCTGTTCAGAAAGGCCAATCATCTGGCCCGCGGCGCCATGATCGCCGCTGCCGCTGAAAAATCACAGACAGTCACTGCCGAGCATGTCAGGCTGGCAGACTCGGAAATTTTTTAAAAGGAGGGACAACATGAAAGCAGAAAACACCATCAGCTTCCTGGCTGAACTCCTGGAGCTTACCGACAAACTGAGAGAACTGGTCAAGGACTACTGCCGGGAAATCACTGCAGAGGGAGACGGCTATCGGCCGGTTGAAAAAAAACAACAGGACCGGGAACCATTCTAAGCACAAACATGATCACGGACGCTTCCCCGGCTATGCCGATAACCGGGGAAGTTGTCAAAATAATCAGACAACACTATCAAGATAATCAGAAAATACCTGTTCTTTTAATGTGAGAAGCAACA
>JALHJD010000013.1 GCA_022837185.1 Desulfobacteraceae bacterium | reverse complement strand
CCTCCGAGAGGGGGATGCCGCGGCAAAAAATGATTGCGAAGAGGCCGGGAGATTGGCCAAGGCGCAGGCCTTTTTCATGGGCAGGTTCCTCGGCCCGTGGATTGCCGATTTCTGCGGGGCTGTCCGCAAAGGGACCGACAATTCTTTTTACCTGCATCTTGCCGACTGCCTTGAAGAGTTTATCGCCAGGGCGGCCTCCCTCCGCGAAAGCGATTTTCCCAAGGGACATTCGGAAGGAAGTCATGTTTGCCGGATTACTGCTTAACCGCATCGTCGAGCAGGCGGCGCCCGTCGTCTCCTTCCATCCGAAGCAATGCCTGCGGGCCCGCCTGAACACCAATGCCTGTGACGCCTGCCTTGCACTCTGCAAGAAACAGGCGCTGACCCTGAACGGCAGAAAAATCATCTTCTCCGCGGAGAACTGCACCGACTGCATGGCCTGTGTCCCGGGATGCCCGAACGATGCCTTTGCCAGCGGTTTTGATCTCTCCGTTCTTCTGGACGCCGTCCGGAGCGAAGACGGTAGCACACCGGTCATCATTTCCTGCAGCAAGGCGCCGGCGCACGGAAACCAGGTGAATATTCCCTGCGTCGGCCTCCTTTCCGAGCCGGTCCTGGCCGCCTTGCATTGCACGGCCACCCGGGAGTTCTATCTGGACCTGCACCGATGCGCCGACTGCCGCAACGGGCATGTGCTCGATCTTCTCCATGAGAGGATCCGGGGTGTCATCGCCAAAAGGGGAAAGGTTGCCGGCCTGAAGATTCGCTATGCAACCGACAGGGATTTTCAGCCGGGCTCTTCCAGCCTGGAAAGAAGAGGTTTTCTGCGCAACGCGGCGCGGTCGCTGAAGGAGTTGGGCTGGGAGACCTCCCTGGCATTCGTGCCGCAGCAAGTCAGGGAAGATCGGGGGGCAGAGAAAAAGGAAGTGCAAAAGGGAGCGCCCGCAACCAACCGCCTGCTTCGACAGGCCTTGGCCCAACCGGGAGTTCAGGAGAAGGACCTGCTGTATTCATATTTCTACACCGTCAGGGCTGACAGCAGGTGTGATCTCTGCCCCCTGTGCACCGGCATTTGCCCGACAGGGGCCTTGAAGCGCCGGGCGGAGGGAAGCGAAAACGTTCTTACCTTTACCGGCTCCGCATGCAGCGGTTGCGGCCTCTGCGCGGCATTCTGCCGGAAAAGGGCATTGACTGTCCGACCGGGCATTGCGTCCGATCCTGATAATCCATTAATCATTGCCTGAGGAAATCCACCATGTTTGGACTGGGAACACCTGAACTGCTCATCATCCTGACCATTGCCTTTCTGGTTTTCGGCGGGAAAAAACTGCCGGAACTGGGAGCCGGTCTCGGCAAGGGAATCACCTCCTTTAAAAAGGGTCTGCGTGGTGATGCGCAACAGAATGATGACAAACCTGAAATAACTCGGTAAAATTACGCTCGACAACTCCGAGCCAAAGGGCCTACGTCATTGATAGGGCCCGCGGCCGACAGGGTGCGGCTGGAAACGGTCGCGCCTCCCGTGCTTGGAAAGGAGAAACCATGATTAAACGCCATGGGGCGGGTAACGCCCCCTCTCCCTCACAGACAACCCAACCTGGTGTCCTGACCGACAGGCAGGGGCGCCGGATAACCTACCTTCGCTTAGCCATCACCGATCGCTGCAACCTCCGCTGCCGATACTGCCGGTCCGAATCCGGCGTGCCCTTCATTCCCCACGATGAAATTCTCTCCCTGGAGGAGTGCGAACGGCTGGTGCGGATTTTCTCTTCCCTGGGCGTTTCCAAGGTGCGCGTGACCGGGGGTGAACCCTTTTCCCGGCGGGGCTGCCTGCCGTTTTTATCGCGGCTGCGGCGCCTTGAAGGAGTGCGGTCCCTGCATATCACGACCAACGGGGTGAAAACGGCTCAATTTCTGGACGAACTGCGGGATATCGGCATCGACGGGCTGAATCTGAGCCTGGACACCCTGGACCCGCACAGGTTCTGGACAATCACCCGGCGCAACTTTCTGGACAGTGTCCTGCAGACTCTCCACGGCGCCCTGGCGCGGGATATCCCTGTCAAGGTCAACAGCGTCGTCCTCGAGGATACCAGTGATGCGGAAATGGTGAAGCTCGCCGGCCTGGCCCGGGACTACCCCATCACCCTCCGGTTTATCGAGCGGATGCCTTTTTCCGGCACGGTGCGTGCCGGCATGATCGACAACGGCGATCTTGTCGGGCGGCTGCGCGACATTTTTCCCGGGCTGGAGGAGTATGCCGAAACATCGCCGTCCACTGCCCGGCTCTTTTCCCTGCCGGGGTACGCGGGCAGGCTGGGCGTCATCCAGGGACATTCCCGCCGGTTCTGCGCGACGTGCAACAAGGTGCGGATAACGCCTCCCGGCAGGCTGAAAACCTGTCTCTACGACAACGGCGTCCTGGACCTGAGGATGCTGCTGCGGCAGGGAGCGGGCGATCAGGAAATCGCGGCGGCGATTGCCGCCTGCGTCGGGCACCGCTTTGCCGACGGCCGGGAGGCCGAACACGCCTGCCGCCGCTCGGCCGAACCCTCCATGTCTCGGATCGGGGGGTGACAGATGGATAATCTGCTGATCGATATCCATTTTCCGGGCCGGGAGCCGGTCGTTTCGAACCGCGGACGATGCAGAGGATCCTCGGCTCAATACTTGTTGTCGCCGTCATCTTTCTTGGCAGAAAAATTGCATCAGCTATGAAGCCTCTCGACGAAAACCGAACAATGGGCCGTAGAGAGGACAAGACAATGAACAGGAGGGAAAAATACATGGCAGCCGATACAGAGAAACGGGAAATGATCTCCATCGAGGAAGCCCTGGCCATCATCAAAACCGGCATTCCGGCCCCTGTGGAGCAGGAGTACGCCGTTGAAGAGGCTTTCGGCAAAATTCTGGCCGAGGACATTCATGCCCCTGAATCATCCCCGCGCTTTACCAACTCGGCCATGGACGGCTATGGTGTGCGCTGGGAGGATGTGCACGGGGCGGAACCGGACATGCCGGTCACCCTGGATATCGTGGGAGAAAGCCGGGCCGGAACTCCATTTCATGGAACGGTCGGTAAGGGGGAGGCCGTCCGCATCAGTACCGGGGCGATGCTGGCGACGTGGTGCGATACGGTGATCCCGGTCGAGGATACCGAGGAACTGAGTGACCGTGTACGTATTCTGGCTGCGAAGAAACAGGGGCAGCATGTTCGCTGCGAGGGAGAAGAATTTCGTGAGGGCGACCTGCTCCTCCCGCGGGGAACAAAAATAGCGGCGCCCCAGGCGGCACTGCTGGCTGCCGTGGGCATCACGAGAGTGAAGGCGTACAGGCAGTGCGAGGTGGCTGTTCTGGTCACCGGCTCCGAACTGGTCGCCGCCGGCGAGACAATCGCCGAACACCAGATACGGGATTCCAACATGATCATGCTGAAGGCGGCCATCGAGGAATCAGGAGGAAGGATAACCCGCTGCGTTCGCGTTGCCGACGAAGAGCCGGCCACGATCGAGGCGATCGGGCAGACCCGGGCCGATATCATCGTCTGCACGGGGGGAGTATCGGTCGGTCGGCATGATCATGTCAAGAATGGGGCCGAAGCCAACGGTTTTGCACCTCTTTTCTGGAAAATACGACAGAAGCCGGGGAAACCCCTCTACCTGGCCAGGAAAGGCACAACCCTCCTGTTCGGGCTGCCCGGCAATCCTGTCTCGGCATTCATGTGCTTCGCCCATTATGTCAGGCCGGTGATCACCGTGATGAACGGCCTGCCGTTCGGCTGGCCCACCGTTTCGGGTGAAGCCGGTGAGGCCATAACCAACAGGGGGTCACGGACCAATATGATCCGCGTCCAGCTCGCCTGGCTGCATAACGGAGGCTACTGCATCACCCACGTGGAAAAGCAGGGGTCGCACATGCTGACTTCATTGTCCGGGGCGGACGGCTACGTGATCGTGGAACCCGGGCAGACCTTGAAAAAAGGCGAGCGGGCCGATGTCTATCGGTATGATTTCAGGAGAGACCCGGTTGAGGGGTCAATGTTTGAGGTTCAAGGTCTGCGGTTCAAGCCGCAGAGTGCAGGACTGGAGGAGGAAACCAATGGCGTACATGGAAGCTGTCTGCATCAGTGAAAAAAAAGGGATAGTCAAGCGGGAGCAGCGGGAAGTTGTCCTGAAAACCGATTGGGGAGTCGAAAATGACGCCCATGCAGGGAACTGGCACAGGCAGGTGTCGCTCCTCGCCGGCGAATCCATTGATACGGTGAAAAAGGTGCTGCCCACCCTCAAAAACGGCGCCTTTGCCGAAAACATCATCACCCGGGGGATCGACCTCTCCTGTCTGCAGGTCGGGGACCGGTTGCGGCTGGGAGAAGAAATCATCCTTGAAATCACCCAGATAGGCAAGGAGTGCCACAACAGCGGCTGCGCCATCAAAAAGGCCACCGGTGACTGCATCATGCCCCGCGAGGGACTGTTTGCCCGGGTCATCCGGGGTGGAGCGGCCAGGCCGGGGGACCCCATTGTCGTCTGCTGAGGAGGCATTGCTGCTGAAGGCACTTCAACTCCTTCCCGGATATTGATCCCGTTTTTCAGCGGCCTTGCCGTTCGTTCCTCTTCCCTTCCTTCAGGTCCAGTGACCGCTTCCTTCTCCGGCGGGGAGGAAGCGGGACAGGCCTCGTCCCCATGATGCTTTTGGGCGGTGCTCCCTACTGCAACAATTATGTTGCTGTTTCTCTTTGTTCCAACGTTGTCCCTCGTCTTCCTCCACGTGGCTCCGGGCTTTTGCCTCAGCTGCATCACTGATGTTGCAGTCCCTCGCGCAGGGAAAATTTCTCCCAATACAGCCCAATGACCCTGTTCAGCGGTTTGTTCCCGTTCAGGCACGCAACAATTATGTTGCATAAACGGTTTTTCGCCCGCTGAAGACGTCTCCCCGGAAGACCGGAACAGGCTGTCGACGGTTGATGAAACGGCTTGTTGAGCATTCCCCGCAACAATACGTCCAGCCTGCAGCCATCAGGCCGGGCGGCAGAGGAGACGGGTTTGTCGGGGGGAGGCGGAGGAAACGGAAACAGCTGAATTTCGTCATTCAGCCCATGATGGTACGGAAAATGCTATTTATAGGCAATATCCAGGGGGAATACATATGCACCGCTTTTTCCGATCCATCACCATTCCATTGCTCACGATGCTGCTGCTGTTGCAGTCCGGCCAGGCCTGGGCGCTGCAGCCCCATGGGGGTGGGGAGGGGCTCTATATTCATCAGATGGCCCATGTCTTCTTCATGGGGACCCTTACGTATCTGTACCTGCACACCCGCCGCACCCAGGATCCGGTGAGCAGGGGGTGGCGGTACCTGCGGCTCTTCTGCGTGCTGTTTTTCTTCTGGAACCTGATGGCGATAATCGGCCATGCAACCGCCCTGCATCTCCCCAGTGAATATTTCATCAACCCCGGAACCTGGGGCGAACGGCTGGCTCCACCCCTGAGTACCCGGAAAATCGTCTATTTTGTCTCCAAAATGGATCACTTTCTCACGGTTCCGGCCCTGGCGGCCCTCTTTTTCAGCATGCGCAGCTTTTACCGCGAAGCCAGGGAGGAGGCGGCAAAATGAAAGGCCTTCCTCTGGCACCGACCAATGTGGTTGATCTTGCCGGCTCGGGCCTGGTGATCTTTCTTTCCTTCATGGCCCTGGTCTACGCCAATTTCCTGGTCAGGCTGCAGCCCAGGAATTTTATCTGGGGGTTTCTCTTTTATTTCTGCATTGCCATGGCCGCTTTTTCCATTTCCCGGGGCGTCGGGCATATTCTCAGGATATTCCTGGTGCTGGGCGGAGAAGAAGGACTCTGGCAGCGGGTCTCGCCCTGGTCGGGAGGGTTCAACACCCTGTTCATGATCTCGGTGTCCTCGGCCATCATCTATTACCACAAGGGACTGGAGGCCTACAAGGCGGTCCGGTCCGAAGCGGAAAAGCTGGCCGAGGCCAATCGGAAGCTGGCGGAGACCGCCGATGAACTGCAAAAAGTCAATACGTACCTGGAGGATATGGTTGAGGAGCGGACTCGCGAATTATCCAAATCCGAAAAGAAATTCCGCCATTTTTTCGAAAACTCCAAGGACATGGTCTATTTCTGCGATATCGACGGCAACATTACGGATATCAACAAGAGCGGCCTGAACATGCTCGGGATGGACAGGCCGTCCGGGCAGCTCAACCTGCTTGCATTTTTTAAAAATGACGCCGATCTCGACCGGTATCTCTCCGCCCTCAGCGACAACGGGTTTGTCAATGACTTTGAAATGGAGCTGGAAAGCCGGGACGGGTCGGTCCACCACATCCTGCTGTCGGCCAATGCGATTTTTGACGAAAACGGCTTCATGGCCGGTTGTGAAGGGGTGGCCAAGGACATGACCCGTCTGCGCAATATGACCGATCAACTGATCAGGCAGGAAAAAATGGCCTCGGTCGGCCAGATGGCGGCGGGAGTGGCCCATGAGATCAATACGCCCCTGGGGGTCATTCTCGGCTATACCCAGTTGATGATGGATGATTTCAGCAAAGACAGCGAGGTGTATGAGAATCTGCTGATCATTGAAAGGCAGACCAAGGCCTGCCGCAAGATCGTCGCGGATCTGCTCAAGTTTTCCCGCCAGACCGACAGCGCCAAGGGTGAGGTGGACCTGAACGAATTGATCGAGGAAGTGCTGACGGTCAGCGAGCATAATCTCAACATCAGTCATATCAAAGTCATTCGCCGTTTTGCCCCCCGATTGCCGATGATCATCGGCGACGCGGAGAAACTGCGCCAGGTTTTCATCAACCTGCTGAATAATTCCCACCATGCCATGGCCGGCGGGGGCGAGATATGCATCATCACCGGGCATGATCCATCATCGGGCGAAATCGTCGTCACGGTTCGGGACACCGGCACAGGCATTGCCGAGGATATCAAACCGAAGATTTTTGATCCCTTTTTCACCACCAAGGAGATAGGCAAGGGTACGGGGCTGGGGTTATCCGTCACCTATGGAATAATTCGGGACCACGGCGGCGTCATATCCGTGGAAAGCCCGGTGCGGGATCCGGAAACCGGACGGAAAATTCAGGGAACGGCGTTTTACGTTCGGCTTCCCGCCGCCGTGGAACACAGAGCCGTCAACGAGGAGAAATAGGATATGGCAGAGATTATCGCACTGGATGACGTGTATGACGCGGTGATACTGATCAGGAAAATCCTGAGCAAACAGGGACACAACGTCCACACCTTCACCGAGGAAGAGGAGGCGGTCGACTATGTCAGGGCACATCCGGTCGATCTCGCCATTCTGGACATAAAACTCAAGAAAATGAGCGGCATAGAGGTCCTGGCGCAGATGAAAAAGATCGTGCCGGAGATGCGGGCCATCATGCTCACCGGCTACCCGACGGTGGAAACGGCCCGTGAGGCCATCAGCCTCGGGGCCAATGAATACTGCGTCAAGCCCATCGACAAGGAAGAACTGGAGGAAAAGGTCAGCAAGGTTCTCGGGGGCGACAAAGCCTGACTGAAACACGTACCCGACCGATCATGGAACCAATACGACAAGGGAGGATGATATGAAAAAATCAGTGTACTCCATTTGCGGCATGTGCACCGTGCGCTGCCCCATACGGGTGGAGACTGAAGACAACCGAGTGACATGGATCGAGGGCAATCCGCACCTGCTGGACTGCGCCCTGTGCGCGAAAGGTTCCGCCGGGGTGGCCCTGATCGATGATGCGGAGCGGCCCCAGCAGCCCCTGATCCGTGAAGGGGGGCGGGGAGCGGGGCGCTGGCGGAAGGTCAGCTGGACGACCGCCTACGATTATATCGCCGACAAGCTGAAAAAAATCAAACAGGAATACGGGCCGGAATCGGTGGTTCTCTCCTCCCGGGGCGGACCCTGGCAGAATATGTACAAGACCTTCATCCATGCCTACGGCTCCCCCAATTACACGAACCATGACTGCACCTGCGGCCGCAATACGCATCACGCCAGCCTTTCCATCAACGGCGTGGGCAGAAAGGATTTCGTCTACGATATCAAGAACGCCAACCACCTGGTGCTCTTCGGCCGCAACATGTTCGCCTCGCTGCGCATCGGAGAAAACCTCCAGACCATGGACATGCTGGACCGGGGCGGCAGGCTCACCTACGTGGACGTGCGCCAGTCGATGACCGGCCTCAAGGCCACCCGGTTTTTCCAGGTCCGGCCCGGCACGGATTATGCCCTGGCCCTGGCCATGATTCACGAGGTCATCAGAAAAGAGCTGTTCGACGCGGACTTCATCCAGCGCTATGTCAGCGGTTTTGATGAGCTGTGCTCCTTCATCGAGCAGTATACGCCCGAATGGGCGGCAAAGGAATGCGGGGTCAAGGAAAACGCCATCAAGGGTTTCATCGAGGAAGTGGCCGAAGACCGTCCCAAGGTCATCTTTCATCCGGGCTGGAACCTGTCGCGCTACAAGGATTCCTTTTATGCCAGCCGGGCCCTGCATATTCTCAACGTCCTGATGGGCAACATCGAGACCGAGGGCGGCCTCGTCATCCCCAAGGGCGCGGGAGACTGCGGGGTCAAGGGAATCCGCAATCTCGACTGCCCCAAGCCGGACATCAAAAGGGGCGACGGCGTCGGGTGGAAGTACAAGCACTTTGACAAGGGACCGGGTCTTGCCCATCTCTTCTTCAACACCATGCTGAGCGAAGACCCCTATCCCATCAAGGCCTGGATCGCCATGCGCCATGATCCCTTCAACGCCATGCCCGATCCCCAGTTTCAGAAGAGGGCGTTCGATAAATGCGACCTGCTGGTCTCCATCGACACCCATTACAGCGAATTCGGCTGGTATGCGGACGTCATTCTGCCGGAATCGACCTATCTTGAACGCGACAACCCCATCTGCCAGCAGAAGGGGCTGAAGCCGAGGCTGGCGGTGCGCCGCAAGGCGGTGGAGCCCAGGTTCGACACCAAGCCCGGCTGGGAGATTTTCAAGCAGCTCGCCGACCGGCTGGATATCGGGGACTACTTCCCCTACAACACCATCGAAGACCTGTGGGCCTGGCAGCTGGAGCCCACCGGCTATACCATGAAGGACTTCGAGGCAAAAGGGTTTGTCACCCTGACCGACAAGCCGGTCATGTTTGACCGGGACAAACTGGAGGGATATTTCAAGACCCCGACCGGGAAGATTGAAATCATCAGCACCAAGCTGACGGAAGCCGGGCTTCCTTCCCTGAAGCCGTACGAGTCGCCGATCAAGCCCCCCAAGGGCATGTTCCGTTTGGTCTACGGCCGCGCCGCCGTCCATACCCACGGGCATACCATCAACAACCCGCTGCTCTCCGAGCTGATGCCGGAAAACACGCTGTGGATCAACACCAGGGCGGCCAGCAAGCTGGGCATCAGCAACGGCGACCTGGTGGACGTCATCTCCGAGGACAGCAGTTATTCCGGCACAATCCATGCCAACGTCACCGATTTCATCCACCCGGAATCAGTGTACACGGTCCATGGCTTCGGCCGCCAGATTCCCCTGCAGACCCGGGCCTATCATGCGGGCCTGAGCGACCAGAAGCTGATGGTCGGCAAGCTTGACGACTGGGACCAGGCCGGAGGGGCAGTCAACCTTTGCGAGGCCTTCGTCGTTGTGCGCCGGAGTGTCAGGAACCCGAAAAGGAGGGTAGAGTTATGAACAAATACATGATCCATCTCAATACCAGAAGGTGCATCGGCTGTCATGGCTGCGAGGTCCATTGCAAGACCAACAAGAGGCTGCCGGTCGGCCCCATTCTCTGCGAGATTGACCACAAGCCGCTCAAATCCATAAAGGGCGTGCCCAAGACGGAATTTTCCTTCAAGGCCTGCTACCACTGCGATGATCCGTTCTGTGTGCCGGTCTGTCCGACCGGGGCCATGACCAAGAGGGCGGACGGCATCGTCTATGTGGATTTTGACAAGTGCATCGGCTGCATGGCCTGCCAGGGCGCCTGTCCGTGGCAGATCCCCCAGCACAATCCGGAAACCAACAAGGCGGTCAAATGCGATTACTGCATGGACCGGGTCGATCAGGGGCTCAAACCGGCCTGCGTCACCAAGTGCACGACCCACGCCCTGAAGTTCGTTACCCTGAAGGAAGCTGACCTGTAGCAGACCGGTCGCGGCCATGACAGCAGAGAACGGGAAAAACAGGGAAAGAGGATACCTGGAAATCTTCCAGGAGGTCGCCCGGCTCATCAGCATGGTGCTTGACCCGCAGCAGGTCATGGACCTGGTGGTGCGGCGCCTGCCTGAGCTTCTGGAGGTGGACGCCGCCACCATCCGGCTGCTGGATGCAGGCACCAACACCTTTGTCCTGGGGGCGGCCCATGGCCTTTCCGATGAGTACCTGTCCAGGGGGGGAATTGACACCCGGGAGACCATGGACATGCTCATGAAGGGCCGCCCGGTGGCGAAAACAGGCGTGGACGCCGATCCGCAGTATCAGCACAGCGCCGAGGCGGCCAGGGAGGGGATAAAAAGCGTCCTCTCCCTGCCCATCATCTTTCAGGAGCACATCATCGGCATCATGCGGCTGCTGACCAGGAAGACCCGGACGTTTACCCCCATGGAAATATCGTTTTCCATGACCCTTGCCGAACAGATCGGGGTGGCCATTTCCAACGGCCGGGTATTCAAGGAAATGGAAAACCAGGTCGATTTTCTCAAGGAAGTGCACGAAATTTCGCGGCTGGTCAACTCGACCCTCGATCTCAATGCCATTCTGCAGACCATTGTCGACAAGCTCCCGAAAATCATGGGAATGAAGGCCTGCACAATCCGTCTCCTCCAGCCGGAAACCAACCAGTTGGAGCTGGCAGCCGCATCGGGCCTGTCGCCCGAGTACCTCAAGCGGGGCAGCATCAGGAGGGAGGATTCCATTTTCCAGGCCCTGAAGGGGGAGCCGGTGGCGGTGTACGATGCGCCCAACGATCCGCGGGTGCAGTATCACGACGCCATCCGCAGCGAGGGCATCAAAAGCATCCTGGCCGTCCCCATAAAAAAGGGGGAGGAAATCATCGGGGTCCTGCGGCTGCTGACCACTGAACATCACTGCTTCACCGCCAGCGAGGTCACCTTTGCCGCGGCGGTGGCCGAAGAGAGCGGCAGCGCCATCCTCAACGCCCTGACCTTCAGGAAAATCAACCTGCTGTTCAACCAGATCGAGGAAAACGAACGGTTTCTGCAGGCCATAATGGATGCCCTGCAGGACAGGATCATCGTCGTGGATGGTCGAAAGCACGTGGTCATGGTCAACAGAAGTTTCCTGGAACAGGAAAACCTCTCCGAAAATGCCCTGCTCGGCCGGCCGTATGACCTTGTCATCCCCTGGAAAAGCGAAGAGGGGCAGTGTCCGGTCCAAAAGGTCCTGGAAACAGGCGAGACGCGGACCCGCACGGACCGTGTCCCGGTGAACGATCACGCGCAATGGCTGGAACGGAGCATATTCCCCGTATTCGACAGTACGGGGCGGGTTGAGTACGCTGTCGAGACGGTGCGCGACGTCACCTCGCAGAAATCGCTGGAACAGGAAAAGATCGCCCGGGAAAAGCTGGCCGGGGTCCTGGAAACGGCCGGTACGGTCGCCCACGAACTCAATTCCCCGCTGTTTGCGGCCCTGGGCACGGCCCAGCTCCTGCGGGAC
Source organism: Desulfobacteraceae bacterium (assembly GCA_022837185.1). Taxonomy (GTDB): domain Bacteria; phylum Desulfobacterota; class Desulfobulbia; order Desulfobulbales; family Desulfobulbaceae; genus UBA10518. The sequence continues at coordinate 11,909 of JALHJD010000013.1, read as the reverse complement.
GAGATGGAGAATGCGGAGCAGCGGCGGGAAATGGACATCATCCTGCGCAATATGCGGGCAATGGCCGACTTGACCAAAAAAATGACGGCAATGACCGGTTTTGCCAGCAAGGAGTATGTCGGCGATGCCAGAATCATTGAATTTCATTAATCGTTTCAACATGGGAGGAGGTGCCATGAATAGACCAGCCTGCGGGCAATAAACTGCAATGCGTGATCAGTGTAACCAATGGTCCGTCTCACAATGAGGAGGAAAAAATGAAGGAAAAGTTGAAGTTGCTCAAAATGGTATTTGTTGTACTGGCCTGCCTGTTGCCGGTTTCGGCAGCCTTTGCACAGGATCAGGGGGCCCCGACCCTGCAGATTGACAGAACTGAATTAAAGAACGGCGGGGTTATCAAGGTAACGGGCAAGGCTCCGCCCGGCCAGCCGGTTTTTCTGGAGGTGTGGGCCGTGGACAAGACCGTGCGTGCCAACCAGTTCGACAATAAGAGGGACGAGGAGACCGGCAAGATTCCGTATATCTTCTACATTACCCACGATATGCCGGCGTACTACAAAATTTTCATGCCCAGCGAGCTGCAGCCCAAGCTCGATGCGATCAAGGCCGAAGGCGGCAAATGGAGTTTTTCCAAGGCGCTGAAGGAGACCGGCGCCGACGTGGCCTACAATGTGCCGGCGGGTATCAAGGTTGACCACTATCAGGCGACCCTCATGGCGAGCGTCATCGGCAGCCGCGGTACCCTGCTGCCCGCGCTGGATGCCGACGAGAACAAAAAGCGCTCCATGCAGCTCATCAAGTCCCGCTTCAGGAGCTACGACAAAGTGCTTGGCGCGGACGTCAACGTAGCACCGGACGGCACCTTTTCAGCGGACATCAATATCCGTTCCGGTCTGGCGCCGGGCAAGTACAGGATCGCCGCGGTGGTGGACAGGAATCTCCGCAGCCAGCCGGCCGAGTTTGAAAACAAGATCAGCTTCCCGACCATGTATCTGAAAAACGCCGGCACCAGCATGAACCTGCTGTGGCCCTTCCTGCTCACTCTGGTCGTCGCCATCTTCGGCGTACTCATGGGCGCCGGGGGCGGTTTCATTCTCAATCCGCTGCTTGTTTCCATCTTTCCGATGCTGCCCCATACGGTGGTGGCCGGCACGGTCATGCCGACGGTGCTTTTTTCTCAGGGCAGCGGCATCTACAACTATTCGAAGATCAAGTTCATCAACTGGAAACTCGGCATCGGGATCGGCTGCGCCATGCTGCTCGGTGGTTTCATCGGCCCCAAGCTCACTGAAATGATCACCCTCGCCCAGTTCAAGTTCGCCTTCGGCTGGATTCTGCTGGTGCTGGCCGGATTGATGTTCTGGCAGACGACGGCCGGTTATCTGGCCAAGAACAAGAAAGAGCAGGCCATTCTGAAGGAATTCAAGAAACGGGCTGAAGAAGCCGCCAAGGCCAAGAAATAAGGAGGAATAACAATGAAAGTTGAATTCTGGGGTCAGGAATTTCATGCGAATATGATTGTCGGCTGCATCGGCGGTTTTCTGATTGCGGTCATGTCCTCCATGTTCGGTTTCGGCGGAGGGCCCTTCATGGTACCCTTGATGACCGTTGCCATGCGCCTGCCCATGTATATCGTGGTGGGGAGTTCGCTCCTGGCGATCTTTTTCAACACCGCCATGGGGACGCTTCGCCATTACCAGTTCGGCAACTTTGATCTGCTGTTTTTTCTCGCCATGTTCCCCGCAGCTCTGCTGGGAGGCTATATCGGTCCGCAGATCGCCAAACGGGTCAGTCCGATCGTTGTGAAAAGGGTTGCCTGTGTCGGCCTGATCCTGCTCGGACTGAAATTGTTGGGTCTGTATTAATTGCACAGGGAACAAGGCTGAAGGCTGAAGGCTGAAAGGGAAAAACCGGTTCTGTTGCCATAATATGCATCAGTACCTGTACACCCTGAAGCCTTCGGCCTTCGCCTGAACGCCTGAACCTCAAGACCGTGATTCTCCATGCTCGGTATCCTCAACCGTATCGTCCTGCAGTTCATTTCCCCCAAGGCGGTCGTCCGGGCGAAATACAACGCCTTCAAGGAGCTGCTGCACCACGACCGGTTGAGCCACAGGCGACTCGCCGAGCTGGAGGAGCTGTACTACCGGAATCATAAGGTCGATCTCAACCTGATCCGGCGGCGGCACGGTGAGCTGGCCACCGGCGTGTTGGCCATGATCGGCTGCCTGAACCGGATGGCGCCGGCCTCCTACCTGACTTTGCGGGCGTATGCCAGGAAAATCGAATTTTACGGGCGCATCGCCCTGACGCCGCTCACTGCACCAGTCATCTCAGCGTTCATCCTCCCCCTGGACACCTCGTATGCCGACGATGGGCAGACAGGGGGAAAAGGACTGCACCTCAGCATCCTCAAACATGAGCTCGACCTGCCGGTCCCCGAGGGGTTCATTGTTTCCACCTCCGCCTTCCATAATTTCATGGAGGAAAACAATCTCCGCCCCCTCATCAACGATCTGCTCAGCCGGGTAGACATCGATTCCGAAGAGTCATTGTCCCAGGCGGCGGGACAACTGATGGGGCTGATCAACGGAGCGGAGCTCCCGTATCGGCTGGCCAGGGATATGCAGAACAGTGTCGCCGACCTGGGTCAGCGCACGGGCGCCGAATTTTTCGCCGTCCGCAGCAGCGCTGTCGGTGAGGATTCGGAGATTTCCTTTGCCGGACAGTATGAATCGGTTCTGGAAGTGGGGGCGGGGGAGGTCCTGGCTGCCTACAAAAAAGTCCTGGCCTCCAAATATTCACCCAGGGCGATCTATTATCGCATCAAGTCCGGGTTTCTCGATGAAGAGACCCCAATGGCGGTTCTGGTGCTGCGGATGATCGACGCCGGGCTGAGCGGCGTGGTGACGACAAGGGGTTCGGCCGGCGGCGCCGAAGAAAAGGTGATCATCCATTATATCGAAGGTCTCGGCGACAAACTGGTCAGCGGGCAATGCAGCCCGGCAACGGTGGTCGTCAACCCGGAGAAGGATGAAGTCATCGTCGAACGGTCCGCGGCTGCGGGCGGTTCCGCTTGCGATGGCGCTGGTGCCGAGGCGGTCGAGCCGGCGGGAGGAAGGAAGCATTTTCCTGCGGACCTGAGCAGAGGGCAGGCAGTGCTGCTTGCCGCGTGGGCGCGGCGGATTGAAGGATTTTTCCAGGCACCCCAGGAGATTGAATGGAGCCTGGACCGCTGGGGTGATGTTTTTCTGCTCCAGACCAGACCCATGCGCATCCAGGAAACAATTGAGGAAGAGCAGGACGATCTCAGCGGAATTCCGGTCCTGCTCACCGGTGGGGAAACGGCGTCCCGGGGCGCGGCCTGCGGCCCGGTGCATATCATCGAGCATGAGGGACAGTTGGCCGCGGTGGCCGACGGTTCGGTGCTGGTCACTTCCGTGATTCCGCCCTCCTATGTCGTGGCGCTTGACAGGGTCTGCGCCGTGGTGGCGGAGCAGGGCAGCGCCGCCGGCCATTTTGCCTCGGTCGCGCGCGAGGCGGGCGTCCCGGTGCTGGTCAAGACCGGCAACGCTTCCGCGGTCCTGCCCGCCGGCAGGGTGGTCACTGTCTGCGCCGACCTGGGCATGGTCTTCGACGGCTGCGCGGAACGCATCGTAAAGAGGTATCCGACCCGGAGAATCGAACAGCGGGACACGCCGGTGCACCGGGCATTCAGTCAGGCGAGCCCCTTTATTTTCCCCCTGCAGCTCATTGATCCGGCTGACTCCTCGTTTGCCCCGGAAAATTGCCGCTCCTTGCATGACATAATCCGTTTTGTCCATGAAAAGGGGGTGCAGGCCATGTTTTCCCACACCTCCTCGATGTTCGCGAAAAGGTCCGCTACCACCCTGCTGAAGGCTCCCATACCCCTGCAGATCTATCTCCTTGACCTGGACGACGATATCGCCGGGCCGAGGGCTAACGGCGCCGAACCCCCTGACTCTGCCCCGCGCTCTTTTCCCCTCCAGGCCCTTCTGCGGGGGTTGACCCATCCCGGGATCCGCTGGCGGCATCATGATCATTTCGACTGGAAAGGTTTCAGCGAAGCCACCATGGCCGGAGGGATCGTCAGCAGCAGCGATCCGGCCTACGCCAGTTACGCGGTTGTTTCAGCAGATTATCTCAACCTGAACCTGCGGTTCGGGTACCATTTCGTCATCCTCGACTCCCTGTGCGGGGCAGTTGCCGAAAACAATTATATCAAGCTGCGTTTTGCCGGAGGCGGAGGGGACCCGGCCGGCATCACCCTGCGGCTGCAGTTCGTTACCGAAATTCTGCAGCGCCTTGGCTTTTCCGTGCAGAGGAGCGGTGATTTGCTTGATGCCCAGCTGATGCGGTATAATCAAAAAGATGTGCAGCAGAAACTCGACGTGGTGGGCCGCCTGCTGGCGGCAACGACGCTGATGGACATGGTGATTAGGGACGAGGGCATGGTCGGCAGAATGGTTGAGGCCTTCATGAACGGCAGATACGATTTTTCCGATTGAATTTTCATGGGCAACTATCAACTTACCTGGATAACGGATAACCTGGCGGTCGGTCATGCGCCCATGTCCTATGCCGAACTCGACCATATCCGGGAGCAGGGGATCGATGCCATTGTCAACCTGTGCGGGGAATTCTGTGATCTGCATGAAATAGAGAAGGAATCGGGATTCGAGGTCTATTTTCTGCCCATACCCGACGAGAGCGCCCCGGACATGGCGGAAATGGAAAAGGGGCTGCACTGGCTTGACGAGGCCATCTATCTCGGGAAAAAGGTCCTGGTCCATTGCCGGCACGGGATAGGGCGGACCGGCACGTTCGTCACCGCCTACCTGCTCCGCAGAGGCCTGGGCATGAAAATGGCGGACAAGGTGCTGCAGCATTCCAAGGCCTCCCCGACCAATTATTCCCAATGGAAGTTTTTAAAGAAATATGGCAAACAGTCGGGAAGGCTGACGATCAGGGAACCCCAGCTTGAACATCGGAATATCGTCGATCTCGGAGCGTTTTTCACCGAATATGAAGGGCTGGTGGCGGAGGTGGAGGACCGGGTCGCCGCATCCACGGGCGGGCAGGCGCCCCCCCGCTGCGGCATCGACGGGGCAGCCTGCTGCCGGCGCTATTTTGAACTGCAGTTGATCGAGGCCATTTATCTGAACAACAGGATGAACAGGACGCTGACCAGCAGGGATCGTGAGGAAATCATCGAACGTGCGGTGCACAACTCCCGCATCATCCGCCGGCTGGCGCAGTCCCGGCAGGTTGCATCCATCGAGGAGCTGGAGCGTCGATATCTGGAGGAGGATCAGCCCTGCCCCCTGCTCCGGGACGGGAAGTGCCTGCTGGCCCGGTATCGCCCCCTGAGCTGCAGGCTGTACGGATTAAACGGCAAGGTCGGCGGCCTCCCCGAAACCGAGGCCATACTTGCCTCTCTCTCCCGTTCGGTTTTTCTTGCCCTGTCGGGCACACTCCCGGACGAATCGCTGTTTCGCCCCTGTCTTGCCGATGTCGTTTCGGGCAGGTTCATCCAGACATATTTTCACTATCTCGGGTCACTGAGCAGCAGGCAATGAAGAAAGCAGGCCCCGGGGCTGTCTCCCGGTCCGAACAGCTTGTGATGATCGTTGATGACGAACCGGACATGCTGCAAATGCTCGAGCGGGTCGTCGCCCGGCAGTGCGAGTGCGGCGTCGTGTCAGCCTCCACGGGGCTCGAGGCGCTCACAATGCTGGAGAACAGCCGGCCCGACGTGGTGGTGACCGATATAAAAATGCCCGACCTGGACGGTCTCCACCTGCTGAAAAAAATCGTCGAGATGGACAGCACCATTTCGGTGATCGTCATGACCGGCTACGGCACCATTGAGATGGCCGTCCAGGCGTTGAAGGACGGCGCCTATGACTTTCTGGAAAAGCCCTTTGACAAGGATCACATCGTCAGGGTGATCCGTCACTGCCTGGAGCGGACCCGCCTGCTCAAGCATAACCGCCAGCTTCAGGAAAAACTGAAAGACCTTGACCTGGCACCGGGTTTTGTCGGCCATTCTCCCGCACTGCGCAGGGTCCAGGATCTGATCGCCAGGGTGGCGGACACCGATGCCACCGTGCTCATCCGGGGTGAGTCCGGCACCGGCAAGGAACTGGCCGCCCGCGCCCTCCATGAACTGAGCAGCAGAAAACAGCACCGGATGATCACCGTCAACTGCCCGGCCCTGCCGGAACATATCCTGGAAAGCGAGCTGTTCGGCTACAGCAGGGGCGCGTTTACCGGCGCAACCCATGACAAGAAGGGCCTGTTCCTGGCCGCCGACCGGTCGACCATCCTGCTCGACGAAATCGCCGATATCCCCGTCCCGGTGCAGACCAAGCTTCTGCGCGTCCTCCAGGAAAAGGAAATCCAGCCCCTGGGGCAGAACACCACCATCAAGGTTGATGTCCGGGTGGTGGCCTCCACCAACCAGGATCTCGAGGCCAGGATCCAGGCCGGGGAATTCCGGGCCGACCTGTTCTACCGCCTCAACGTCGTTACCGTGGAAATGCCGCCTCTGCGGGAAATGCGGGAGGACATCCCATTGCTGGCCCGCCATTTCCTTGAACGGTACAAACGCCAGCATGACCGGCCCGATCTGCGGATAGCCCCTGAAGCCCTGCATTATCTCTGCCAGCGGAACTGGCCGGGCAACGTCCGGGAACTGCAGCACCTCATCAAACGGGCGGTCCTGCTCGCCCGCGGCAGCACCCTGGAGGTGGACGACTTCCGCGGCCCGGAGGAAAAGGATGAGGGATGGTGCCCGGAGGATCGAATCAGGAAACTGGGCGGCCTCCCCTATAATGAGGCCAAGGCCGAAGTGGTGCGGCAATTCTCCGTCGCCTACCTGCGGCAATTGCTCGCCGCCCACCAGGGCAACGTCACCGCCGCGGCCAGGCAGTGCGGGCTGGAGCGGCAGGCTTTCCAGCGCCTCATGCGCCGCTACGGCATTCTTTCTTCCGACTTCCGGGCCTGAGGACGGCCCCGCCGGCATACCGCGGCTCTTCGGCTTCGGCAGGGCATTCCCGGCTTTCGGGGGGACAGTTCCGGAGGGAAGAGCGTTTTGAACGGAGCATCGCCCCCAATACACGGGACCAATTTTGCATCTTGACTATATAGCTAAATAGGAATATAGTTATTTGAAATGTATGTGAGGAGTTTTTTGTATGCTGAAAATCTACCTGAAAGTGATGAAGGCGTTATCGGACCGCAACCGGGTCACGATTATCAAGATGCTGCAGAGACGGGAGATGTGCGTCTGCGAAATCCAGACCGCCCTGGAACTGGCCCAGCCTTCGGTTTCCAAGCATTTGAAAATTCTCGAGGAAGCGGGTCTGGCGGAAAGCCGCAAGGATGGTCTGTGGGTGAACTACCGGCTGCCGGACAAGGCGGATTCCCCGTACGCCGCTCACATGCAGTCGGTTCTGGCCGGCTGGCTGAACGATGATCCGGAGATCAAAAGGATTGTACGGCTGGCCGGCGGACTTGACCGGTGCGAGATATCCGGCAGCTGCCGTCCGGCCCGGCGGAAGGGGAAGGCGCCCGTGGCAGGGCAGGAGGCATAATCAGCGGAAAGCCGGGAATTGACCCGGCCCCGCATTTCGCAGGCGTTGTTCATGCACACTTGGATGATTTGTGCAGACAACCTGACAGCAAGAAGGAGTTGCAACATGGAAATCAAGGTACTGGGCCCCGGATGCCCGAAGTGCAAGGAAGTGGAAAAGATCATGCAGGACGCGGTCGAGGAGGCCGGCGTCGCGGCCAAGGTGGAAAAAGTCACCGATTTTCAGCAGATCGCCGGATATGGCGTGTTCGCCACTCCGGCGGTGGTGATCGACGGCCAGGTCAAATGCGTCGGCAAGGTGCCGTCAAAGGCCGAGGCCGTTGCCTGGTTGAAAAAATAAAGACAGGGACAGGGAAATGAAAACCATTGTTATTGAATGGCTCCATCTGGAGGTCGGCGGGGCCACCTGCCGGCGCTGCGGTGACACCGGCCTGGAGCTTGCCCAGGCTGTTGAGCGGCTGCAGGCAGAATGCGCGCCAAAAGGGGTGGAAATTGTCGCCCGGGAAACATTGCTCTCACCCGGACAGATCGCCAAATCCAACACCATACTGATTAACGGGGTCCCCCTGGAAGAGGTCCTGCCTCATGCCGAAGCCTCGACAAGCTGCTGCCCTTCGTGCGGCGATCTCACCGGCCGGCAGGAAGAATGCCGCACCCTGGTTCACCTGGGCCAGGCCTACGAGACCATTCCCCGGGACCTGATCCGGGAGGCGGTGTGCCGGGTCGGCGGGTGCTGCTGAATGAACAGCCGAATGTCAGGGATTGTCGGAAAAGGTTCTTGGGCGGCAATTCCCTGGAATGGGTGAACAGTGATGGACTGGAAAAAGGAATGGAAGATCCTGGCGGCCATGGTGGCAATTTTTCTCGGCTGCTACTTCCTGCCGGTGGGCTGGCCCCGGTTCGACAACGCCCTGATGGAGGCGTTTCATCTGGTGAAATGGTATGCCCGCGAGCACGTCCTGCTCTGCCTGATCCCCGCCTTTTTCATCGCCGGCGCCATTGCCGTCTTTGTCAGCCAGGGCGCGGTGATGAAGTACCTGGGTCCCGCAGCCAACAAGGTGCTGGCCTACGGGGTCGCCTCGGTGTCCGGCACCATCCTGGCGGTCTGCTCCTGCACGATTCTGCCCTTGTTCGCCGGCATTTACCGGATGGGGGCCGGCCTCGGCCCGGCCTGCGCCTTTCTCTATTCCGGCCCGGCGATCAATGTTCTGGCCGTCATCCTGACCGCCCGCATCCTCGGTCCGGAGATGGGTATAGCCAGAGCTCTGGGCGCCATCATCTTCAGCGTAGTCATCGGCCTGCTGATGGAGTTGTTTTTCCGCGAAAAAAAAGCGGGGGCCGACAGTCAGATTCATGTACCGGAGGATGACAGCGGCCGGCCCCTGTGGCAGACGGCGGTCTATTTCGCCACCATGGTCGGCATCCTGGTTTTTGCCAACTGGGGCCGACCCATGGAGGATTCCGGGCTGTGGTATTCGTTTTTTGCCGCCAAGTGGTGGCTCACAGGCGGCCTGGCGATTCTGCTGGCCGTGCAGCTCGCGGCCTGGTTTTCGCTTTCGGCCTGGAAACTGGCAGCCTCGGGCCTGGCGGTCCTGGGAACGGCCCTTGCCTTTCCCCAAGCGCCCCTTGCCGCCTTCGTGGTCGGAGTGATCGCCCTCTCCCTCCTGACCGCCACCCGGGAGGACCAGGCCGGGCAGTGGTTCCGCTCTTCGTGGGATTTCGCCAAACTGATCCTGCCGCTGCTCCTCTTCGGCGTGCTGTTTGCCGGCCTCTTCCTGGGGCGGCCGGGAATGGAGGGGCTCATCCCGTCCGTCTGGGTGGAGCGCGCCGTCGGCGGCAATTCGCTCGCCGCCAACTTCGTTGCCTCCTTTGCCGGCGCCTTCATGTACTTCGCCACCCTGACCGAAGTGCCTATTCTCCAGGGCCTGATGGGCGCCGGCATGGGCAAGGGTCCGGCCCTGGCCCTGCTCCTGGCCGGTCCGGCCCTGAGCCTGCCCAACATGCTTGTCATCCGCAGTGTCCTGGGCAACAGGAAAACAGCCGTGTTTGTCCTCCTGGTCGTCATCCTGGCCACCGCCAGCGGCTACCTGTACGGCGCATTGTTTGCATAAACCGTGAAGAGAGCGGGGATGGCACCAATCCTCCAGGGACCGAGGCCGAGAAACCGGCGTTTATTCCAGGGGATCGGCCGGCTTCCGCACTATGGCCGGCAACGGCTGGAGACTCATTTTCCATCGCACCGATATTGCATGAGGGAGAATTGTTATGTTCAGAAAAATTCTGGTCTGCGTTGATCCGGCCCATGCCAACCCCAATCTTCTTTCGTGTGCCGTTTCGCTGAAACAGGTCGGGGCGGAGGAGGTTGTTCTGGCGCATGTCATTGTCTGCGAATCCCCCGGCCTCGAGGGGATGCTGCGCAAGCAGGCATGGCCGGAGCTGGAGCGGCGGAAAAGAATATGCGAAGAGGCCGGATTCAAAGCCGTCGTTGAAACGCCGGTCGGCCATCCGGCCCGGGCCCTGAACGATCTTGCCGAAAGCAGGGATGTCTCCGTCATTATCACAGGAACGCATGGCAGAGGACTGTTCGAAGCCATCACCCTGGCCGGCAGCCCGCTGGGGAATATATCCGCCAAACTGCTGCATCTCACCCGGCGGCCGGTGCTGCTTATTCCCCCTGCGATGGGGCCGGGCCCGGAAGCGCCCGATCTGTTCGCCCATATCCTTTTTCCCACCGATTTTTCCGATGCCGCGGAGGTCGCCCTTGCCTATCTCGAAACCGTGATTCGTACCATCCGCTGCCCGGTAACCCTGCTGCATGTCCTGTCAGGCTCCAAAGCCATTCCCCATCCCGGCCGGGGCCTTGCGGAACTGCAGGACCTTGACCGCAAACGGCTGCAGCGGCTCAAGGCATGGCTGGAAAATATGGGGGCGACGGTCATGAACATGGACCTCGTCCAGGGCGCACCGGGGGAAGAGATTGCCAGAAAGGCCAAAGAGCGGGGCTGTTCGCTGATCCTGATGGGGACCCGAGGCAAGGGAATCACCCGGGAAATCCTGCTGGGCAGCGTGGCGCGTCATGTCGCCCGCCATGCGGTACAGCCTGTCCTTTTTATTCCGGCTTTCCAGCAGTCCTGAAATGGAGATCAGGCTGGTTCAATGAATTCAGAGCACTTCAAGAGCGCCCGGGCCTGCTCCAGTCTCGATCAGGAGAGCAGAAAACCGGGGGTCTGGTCATTGCCAGTCCTTTTGTCCCGTGTATAAAGGAAGAACCTATGAAACCCACGGTTCGATTCATTCTGTTGGCGATCGCATTGTTCCTCATAGACTGCCCTGCAAATCTGCGGGCGGCGAACGAGCCGGTCGTTCCGGTCAAAGATACCGTCACCATGGTCGATCTCGGGGCGAAATCATGCATTCCATGCAAGATGATGGCGCCCATCCTGGAAGAACTGAAGGCCGAGTATGAGGGCAGGGCCGCGGTGATATTCATCGATGTCTGGAAGGATCGGAGCCAGGGTCCTCGTTTCGGTATCCATACGATCCCCACCCAGATTTTTTATGATAAACACGGCAAGGAAGCATACCGTCACGTCGGTTTCATGGACAAGAAGCAGATAAAGAAGTTGCTCGATCTGCTCCTGGAAAAGAATTGAGCATGGATTCCGTCTTTCTTGCGATTAACGAATGGATGTCCGGGGGCCTCATCCTTGCCGCCATCGGCTGTTTTGCCTGGGGGATGGTCAGCGTCCTGTTCAGCCCCTGCCATATGGCTTCCATCCCGTTGATTATCGGCTATGTGGGGGGGCAGAAGACCATCCTGAAAGGCCGGGAGGCCATCCCGTATGCTTTCCTGTTTACCGCCGGCCTGTTTGTCACCATCGCCGTCGTCGGCCTGGCCTGCGTTTGGCTGGGAAGAATGGTGGGCGATATCGGCCCCTATTGGACTATTCTGGTCGGGGCCATTCTGTTGTGGGTTGCCGTTGACATGCTGGGGATCGCCAAATGCGGCCTGCCAGGCAATACCCTGTCCAGGCTGCGGATCAAGGGATTATGGGGCGCTTTTGTCCTCGGGCTTGCCTTCGGCATCCTGTCCGGATCATGCACCTTCGGCTTCATCGCTCCCATCCTGGCGATCATTACGGTCCAGGAAAAAATCGCCACCGGCCTTCTGCTGCTGCTGCTTTTTGCCGCCGGCCATTGCCTGCCGATCTTGCTTGCCGGCAGTTCGGCGGCCGCGGCGCGGGGACTTCTGGCAAGCTCCTCGTTTCAGCAGGGCTCCGTCTGGTTCAGA
>JALHJD010000287.1:2284-5445 GCA_022837185.1 Desulfobacteraceae bacterium | reverse complement strand
CGAGTGCGGATGGAAGCGTGACGTGAACGGGTTTTGCGGGGAAAAGTGGTCCGCCACGTCGGACACTGCTTGACAAGCCTTCTCATGGAAGGACAGATGCCAGAAAGAGTTTGCCGCTTCGCTGTTGGTTGAAAAACCCCTCACCCGGCCGTTGGCCACCCTCTCCCGTTGGTAGAGGGAGAATTTTAAAACACTCTTCTCCTGGGGGAGAAGGGTGCCCGGAGGGCGGATGAGGGGAAGCATCGCAGATTGGGGTGAGCCTGCCAACCCCAACAATTCCGAGGAGTTACGTTGTGGTTCGCAGGCTCACCCCAACCTTTACGCGACTGCGACTTGTCTGCCTGATCTGTCGTTATGTTATTCATGAGTCGGCAGTCGGGAGTTGGCAGTTGGCAGTTGGCAGTCGGCAGTCGGCAGTCGGCAGCTTTGAGCTTTGAAGCCTGCCCTCTGAAGTCAGCAATACCTTTTCACATAACATCCCCGGCAAAGCCGGCTCACTCCAGACTGCAAACTGCCGACTGGAAACTGTCGGCGTGAGCCGGGAATCAAGGAGCTGGACACCATGCCGATCCACAATGCGGACGTTGCAGAAATTTTCAACCGTATCGGCGATCTCCTCGACATCAAGGGAGACAACCCTTTCCGCATCAGGGCCTACCGCGACGGGGCCAGGACGGTGAGCGAGCTGTCCCGCAGCGTCGCGGAAATGGTCGAGGGTGAGGAGGACCTGAAAGCCCTGCCGGGAATCGGCAAGGACCTGGCCGCCAAGATAGAGGAAATCGTCAGGACCGGATCACTGTCCTTTCTCGAAAAGCTCGAGGAAGAAATCCCCGCCGGGCTGGTGGAGCTGCTCAGGATATCCGGCCTCGGCCCCCGCAAAATCAACGCCCTGTACACCAAGCTGGGCATCACCTCCCTGGCTCAGCTCCGGGAGGCGGTCAGCAGGCAGAAAATCCGGGACCTCGAGGGGTTCGGCGAAAAGACCGAGCAGAACATCAGGAAGGAGCTTGACCGGCTGGCCGCCAGCGCGCGGCGCATCAAGCTTTCGACGGCCGATGAAATAGCCCGCCCCCTCCTGGCCTACCTCAGGGAGATCAAAGGGGTCAGGCTGGCTGAAATCGCCGGCAGCTACCGGCGCCGCATGGAAACGGTGGGCGACCTGGACATCCTGGTGGTCCATGTTTCCGGGTCGCCGGTGATGGAGCGCTTCCTCGACTACGACGACGTGCAGAGCGTCGTTTCCCACGGCCCCACCCGCTCTTCCGTCCTGCTCAAATCCGGGGTCCAGGTGGATCTGCGCGCCGTGGGAGCGGAAAGCTACGGCGCCGCCCTGCTCTATTTCACCGGCTCCAAGGCCCACAACATAGCGGTGCGCAGGATCGCGGTCAAAAACGACCTCAAGATCAACGAATACGGGGTGTTCAAAGGAAAAAAACGGGTCGCCGGCCGCACCGAGGAAGGGGTGTACAAACAGGTCGGCCTGCCGTTCATCCCCCCGGAGCTCCGTGAGGACCGGGGAGAAATTGAAGCTGCGGCGCAGGACAGGCTCCCCAATCTGCTGACCCTCGGGGACATCCGCGGCGACCTCCACGCCCACACGACCCGCACCGACGGCCACGCCGGGCTCGAAGAGATGGCGCTGGCGGCCCGGGAGCGGGGATACGAATATCTCGGCATCACCGAACATTCCAGGCATGTGACCGTGGCCGGGGGGCTGGACGCCGACGAGCTCCGCGCCCATATACGGGACATTGACAGGCTCAACGAACAACTGGAGGGCATTATCCTGCTCAAGGGGATCGAGGTGGACATTCTCGAGGACGGCAGCCTCGACCTGCCCGGCGACGTGCTCCGGGAACTGGACTACACCGTCTGCTCGGTGCATTCCCGGTTCAACCTGGCCCGGGACAGGCAGACCGCCCGCATCATCAGGGCCATGGACAATCCCTGTTTCCACATCCTCGGCCATCCCAGCGGCCGGCTGATCAACGAACGCCCGCCCTATGACATCGACATGGAACAGGTTATCAGGGCGGCGGCGGCAAAAGGGTGTTTCATGGAACTCAACGCCCATCCGGACCGGCTCGACCTCAACGATATCCATCTCAAGCTGGCCAGGGAGCTCGGCGTCAAAGTGGCGATCTCCACCGACGCCCACAGCACGGAAGGCCTCAATTCCATGCGCTTCGGGATCTGGCAGGCACGGCGGGGCTGGCTCGAACCCGGGGACGTGCTCAACACCCGGTCATGGCCGGAGCTGAAAAAGATATTCCGCCGCGGGTAAAGCGGCCAAGGGGTGCTGCATGATTCTGTCGGCGGGAATAATCATCGTTCGGCGGGTGCGGGGGGAATGGCGCTGCCTGATCCTGCGCGCCTATACCTACTGGGACTTTCCCAAGGGAGAAGTGGAGGCCGGCGAAACTCCGTTCACCGCCGCGGTCAGGGAAGTGCGCGAAGAGACCGGTCTGTACGACCTCGTGTTCCCATGGGGCGAAATTTTCAAGGAGACCGAACCGTACAACAACGGCAGGAAGAAAGCCAGGTACTACCTGGCCCGGACGGACAGGGAGACGGTGACCTTTTCGGTCAACCCTCTCCTCGGCCGGCCCGAGCACCATGAATACCGCTGGGCGGATTTCGCCGGCGCGAAACAGCTTCTGCCGGCCAGGCTCACTCCCATACTGGAATGGGCGCGCAAGGTAGTTGAATCACGAGAAATCCGCCCCCCGCATCCATCCCTGTCAGCAGCGCGACTCCCGGGGCTGGGGGAAGACCCCGACTTCACGCCTTGATGGATGCGGCGGACAGCGATCGTTGAATTTTCCCGACCACAACCGCAGCGGAATTGAAGGCCGCCATGATGGAGCCCTTCTCCGCCACCAGGTCGCCGGCCAGGAACAGCCCGGGAACCCCGCTTTCTCCGGAGGCATCGACAACCGGCCTGCCTCCTGAATAGGTGACTCCCGCTTTCTGCAGAAAAGCCCGCGGCGTCGACCCGCCTAAAAAATAGAAAACGGCGTCATATGATACTTCATCGCCCCCGCTGTATGCGACTCTGACCCGGTCCCCGTCCGGACCGATGCCGCTGATGTCGATTCCCAGCCTGGTCTCAAGGTTTTCAAAAGTACAACACTGGTTCAGGGTGCAGAGATTGGGCTCAT
>JALHJD010000287.1:0-2189 GCA_022837185.1 Desulfobacteraceae bacterium | reverse complement strand
GTCACCTTGTTCGACCGGCTGAGGAAGCAGGCCGCCTCGGCGGCGGAGTCGCCGCCGCCGACCACCAGCACTTTCTTGCCGGCGGGCGGCTTTTCCGGTATGCTGAAAAAGACCTTGTCCCTGACTTCCCGGGGTATGGGGTAGGACGGCTTGACCGGCTTGCCGAAGATGCCGATGGCAATGACCACGAAGGGAGCCTCGAAAACCGCCTGGTTGCCGCACTGAACCAGGAATCGGTCCCCATTCCTTCGGACATCGAGGACCTCGTGCCTGTTGCGGATATCAAGCTTGCAGGTGTCGATCACCTCGTCCATCCAGGCGAGAAACGATTCCTTGGTTTTGGTCTCAAAGACCAGGCTGCCCTGGGGGGCAACGGATACGTTGCGGTAAACGGCATCGACCCGTTTGCCTTCCCGGTAGAGACTGACAATGGTGTCGCAGGGATGAACCGCCTTTTCAAGAATAACGATGCGCTCGATTCCCGCCCGCGCCCCCTCCACGCCGACGGCGATGCCGGCCGGCCCTGCCCCTATGACGACAATTTCTGCTGATTCCATACGCTCTCCCCCTGCAGAAATTATGCCAGACGATCCCCATTTAGGGAAGCTAAAAATTCGGGGGCATTGCTGCTGCCTTTCTCGACGTTCTCTGAGCATCGATATGGCATGATGATTGCTGGTAAAGGCCTGCGACGGAACCGGAGAGCACAACACCGGAACACCTGCGAAAAACAACAGGCAAAACAGGAGATTGACAATGGCCCGACCCTTTTACATAGATGACGACGAATGCATCGGCGACGGCAGTTGCGCTGATATCTGTCCGGATTGCTTCATCTTTGAAGAAGGAATGACCGTCGCCAAGGTTATGCATTTTGACTGCGACGAAGAACTGATTGAGGAGGCGATGATGACCTGCCCGATGCAGTGCATCCATTGGGGAGAAGGGGACTGACCGGCGGCGGAAATCCTGCCTGGCCGGACAGCTTCCGGCCCCGCAGGAAAATCAGGCGTACCCGCCCTTCAAAGCCTGATGCCCAATTCAGCCAGCTCCCGATCCATCAGGGCGGGCCAATCCCTGTTGGCCAGGGGATTGGCCGGGCTTGGATGAGACACGCTGCCGGTTGCGACATCGGTCCCGGACAGGACCGCGGCGGCCCGGCCGGCCGCAAACCTGCCGACCCCGATGACCCAGCGGGGCTGCTGCAGCAGCACCGTTCGCCGGAGTGCCCGGTCGCAGGCGGTCAACAGGGGCGCCCGCTCCTGCTTGCGCAGCTTGTCCGGGGTCCGGTTGCGGCCTGATTGCTCCACGAAGACCAGGGGGCAGTAGTTGGCGACGAAGAACCGGCGAAAAAAATTCTCCGGAGTGCCGAAGCGGGCCCGCGCCCAGCCCCAGAGCCTGCGGCCGCTGACCTCGCTGCGCCGGCAGCGGAATCCCTCGATGGGGCGTTTGGGGTGCACATGGTCCGGGATGCCCACCTCCGCCTCGATACCCAGCCAGTCACGCACCAGTTCAATCTCGCCGAAGGGGACTCCGGTCTGCGCCATGCCCCAGGGACCGGGATTCATACCGAGCAGGATGATTTCCTTCCGGCCTCCGCCGTAGCGGTCCAGGTACCGGACATGGGGCTCCCAGGCGTAGCGCAGCGGATTATAGACATGGGTGACGGGCGGCCCGAAGGAGAGGGCGTCCGTTTCCCGGGCCAGATCCGCGGCAATGGTGATCAGGGTTTCGGTCATGGCCGCATCACCCTTGGTCCGGCGGGACAAGAACCGTGTTGAACGGCTCGCTGCCCAGGCGGCCGGATGCCCGCCGCGCCAGCAGGGACCTGTTCAGGTCCTCCAGCCCGCTGCAGTTTTCAGTTGCCGGACACAACCCTTTTTCCTGGGTCGAGACGCAGTTGTAATCGACCAGATCGTCCTTGCCGGTCACAAACTGGGCGGTGAAAAGCCTGGTATAAAAATCCGCCCTGTCGGCCGCATCATAGGTGAGCCAGTATGTTCCCCAGCCGTGATCGCGTTCATACCGGGAGCGGATGAGCCCGGCAATATGCCGGGGGTGCCAGCCGAGGGCGAGCAGCGTCCGGACCAGCAGCTGTATGTTGGCAGGGACGAGCAGCAGGTCGTTGGGCCGGAGGATGATCCGGCGGACGCAGCCGGGCAGCATGTCCAGGGGGATGCGGTCATAGG
>JALHJD010000286.1 GCA_022837185.1 Desulfobacteraceae bacterium | reverse complement strand
CCCCTGCGTCCGGGTTTGTCCGACCAAGGCCACCTTCAGGAATGAAGACGGCATCGTTGAAATGGACTACCATCGCTGCATCGGCTGCCGCTTCTGCATGGCCGGCTGTCCCTACGGGGCCCGATCCTTCAACTGGCGCGACCCCCGCCAGGGTCTGGACATGAATAATCTCAACCGCCAGTTTCCCACCCGGATGCGCGGTGTTGTGGAAAAATGCAATTTCTGTGTCGAGCGCCTGGGCCGGGGCCAGATTCCAGCCTGCGTGGAAGCCACCGGAAATACAGGGGCCATGTATTTCGGCGATCTCAACGATGCCGACTCGGAAATCAGACGGGTACTGAAGGAAAACTTCACGATACAGCGCAAACCTTCGCTTGGTACCCTTCCATCAGTCTTTTTTATTATATGAGGAAGCCATGTTTGAAAAAGCACTCAAAGGAAACAACTATTACTGGATGTGGCTGGCCTTTCTCGGCGCTTTCATGGCCATCGGAGCAATCTGCTATGTCCGGCAGTACCTGTACGGCCTCGGCCTGACAGGAATGAGCCGGGACGTATCCTGGGGATTGTACATCTCAAACTTCACCTTCCTGGTCGGGGTGGCCGCGGGAGGAGTGATGCTCGTTCTGCCTTACTATATCCATAACTACAAGGCATTCGGCAAAATAACCATCCTCGGCGAATTCCTGGCCATTGCCTCCATCCTCATGTGCCTGATGTTCATCGTCGCCGACCTCGGCCAACCGCTGCGGATGCTGAACGTCGTCTTCTTCCCCACCCCCAATTCCATGCTCTTCTGGGACATGATCGTGCTCAACGGCTACCTGCTGCTGAACATCATCTGCGGCTGGGTCATTCTCACGGCTGAGCGCAAACAGGTCAAGCCGCCCAAATGGGTATACTTCTTCGTCTATATATCCATACCGTTCGCCATCTCCATCCATACGGTAACCGCCATGCTGTACTGCGGTCTGCCGGGACGGCACTTCTGGCTCTCGGCCATCATCGCCCCGCGGTTCCTCGCTTCGGCCTTTGCCGCCGGACCGGCCCTGATCATCCTCGTCAGCCGCATTCTCAAAAAGGTGGCCAATTTTGACGCCGGCCGCGAAGCCACCGACAAGATGGTCACCATTGTCATTTATGCCGCGATCATCAACGCCTTCTTCCTGATGCTCGAATTCTTTGTCGGCTTTTACAGCGATATTCCCGGCCATCAGCATACGCTGCTGTACCTGTTCACCGGTCTGGAACACGGCGGCCATGTGTACAACAACCTGGTTCCCTTCTCCTGGGGCTTTGTCGTGCTGACCACCATCGGCTTCGCCCTCCTCTGCATCCCGTACACAAGGAGAAACGACCTGTGGCTGGCCGTCGGCTCGGCCTCCCTGTTTATCGGCCTGTGGCTGGACAAGGGCATCGGGTTCGTGCTGGGCGGTTTCGTGCCCAGCCCCCTGGAGGAGATAACCGAATACTACCCCACTCTCAATGAGATCATGATCACCATCGCGGTATGGGCCACCGGATTTTTCGTCCTCACCATACTGTACAAGGTCGCGGTGGGGGTCGAACACGAAGTGGAAGCTTGAGCGGTCTGAACGCAAATTCGGCAGAGCCCCCGGCCAGTCACGGCCGGGGGCTTTTTTTTGCCGGCCGGCCGTGCTCTATGGCGTCAACACAAATCAAGCCCCATCGAAAGACTCGCGACGCATGGATCAATCCCCGGAGCCCGGAAAAAAAATCCTCCTGATCTATTTTTCCCTCTCAAGCCAGACCAACAACCTTGTCCTTGCGCTGAGCAACGGCCTTGAAAAAGCCAATGTAACAGTCGTGCGGGAGCGGCTCGTGCCGGTGGAGCAGATCAGGTTTCCCATCGGCTCCATCGGCGGCACCATCCGCCTGATGATCGCCACCTTTTTCAGGAAGCGCTTTCCCATCGAACCGATTGAGCCGCGATGTTTCGATGACTACGACCTGATCATTCTTGCCGGCCCCACCTGGTCATACAATCCCAGCGGCCCGGTGCTCGCCCTCTTTGATCGGGACGGCCGGCGCCTGTTCAACGGCCGGCTCGTGCTCCCTCTCATTTCCTGCCGCGGTTACTGGCGTGTCCATTGGTGGGGACTGAAGAACCTCCTGGTGAAATGCGGCGCCAGGGTCGTCAACGTCATGGTTTTTTCCCATCCAAGCCCGGAACCGTGGCGGACCATCGGGGTATTCCTCAAACTTGCCGGGGCGGTGCCGGAAAAAAAAACCTGGCTTGCCGGCAGGTACAGCAAGTACGGCCATACACGGCAACAACTGAAGGAAGCCGGCCGGTTCGGCAAGCTCATCGGCAGGGAACTTGCCCGGGGCGGGAAGAATCTGCATCATCTCAACTTCGACACCGAGATCGCCCAGCCCTGACCCGTCCGGTCAGGAACCCAGGGTGAGATACGACTGCCAGAGCCGGAAAATATCGTGCTGAAAAAATAGGAACAGAATGGCGGCCAGGGCGAGAAAAGGTCCGTAGGGGATGCGCGTCCTGCCCCCCTTCCCCTGCTTGAGCATGGCGAATATGCCGACGATGCTGCCGGCCAGCGAACTGGCGAAAACGACGAAGAGGAGGCTCTGCCATCCCAGAAACGCGCCGATCATCGCCAGCAGCTTGATATCGCCGCCTCCCATCCCCTCGCGCTTGGCAATGAACTCATAAAACAGGGCGATGGCGAAAAGAATTCCCCCACCCACGACCAGGCCGATCAGAGCTTCATGCCAGGGAACCTTCACAATGAAGACGGCCGCCAGGAAGAAAACCGGGATGCCGGGCAGGGATAAGATATCCGGTATGATCTGATGATCGATGTCAATAAAGGTAATGACGATCAATACGGCCGTGAAAATGAAGAATACCAGAAAGTTGAGCGTCGGACCGAATTTCAGAAAAAGCGCGAGCGCCAGCAAGCCGCTGATCAGCTCGACCAGCGGATAGCGCCAGGAAATTTTCGCGCCGCAATCCCGGCATCTGGCCCGCAGCAGAATAAAGCTGATGATCGGAATATTATCGTAAAAACGGATGGGGTGCTGACAGGCCGGACATTGAGACAGAGGCTTGACGATGGACTTCCCGGCCGGAATCCGGAAAATGCAGACATTGAGAAAGCTTCCGATGGCAGCGCCGAAAATAAAGGCAAAAACACTGAAAATCATGACCAA
>JALHJD010000012.1 GCA_022837185.1 Desulfobacteraceae bacterium | reverse complement strand
GCCGTTCCGCCCGCGGCCGGGTATGAAATCCTCACCCCGCCGGCCGAGGAGACAACCCTGATTCATACCCGGCGCAATGAATCGAGCCTTGTCATCAGGGCAGGCGACAAGGATGAGGCGGACCGGATCCTTGTCGAAAAAATGACGGGCTGGGAGGGAGAGACGACTGTGATGCCGAGGGTCGGGTCCTGGGAAAAGGACGGCTCGGTGTATGTCCATTATGGCCTGACCCTGGACAAGGGAACCAACACCTACGTCATCAATCCCGGGGGGAGGGAGCTCAAAATCCGCTATATCCTGATGCGGACCATGCTGAAACTCGATCCCGATGATCCCAAGGTGTTCCGATATCATCGGACCGAGGTCATGCAGCCGTCGTGCGCAGCCTGCCACGACGAGGTCCTGCCGGATAGTGCGAAACTGAATGTCCGCCTGCTGAAAAAAAACGCCGATTTCTCCCCGTTGTGTTTCTCCTGCCACCAGCGGCTGGTGACGAAGAACCTCTTCCGGCATTCCCCGTCCGCGGCACTGGCATGCATGACATGCCACCGCTCCGAGGAAGGGGAAAACTCCATCTCGATCCTGGCCGACCGGGTGGATAACGCCTGCTACTCCTGCCATATCAACAAGCTGAAATGGACGAGAATGGCATTTATTCACGGGCCGGCGGCAATCGGGGACTGCACGGTCTGCCATGATTCGCACGGTAGCGATTTTCCCTATATGCTGTGGGCCGACCCGAAAATCGATCTCTGCTTGTCCTGTCATGTTGAAAAAATGGATGTGGTCAGCAATGTCCAGGGTTACAGACAGCACGGCATCATTACCGGCACCGGCTGCTCGGCCTGCCACAGCCCCCATGCGACGGATTTCAAGTTTCAGCTCAACGGTCCCATCAACCAGGTCTGCGTGAGCTGTCATCTGGGCATGCAGGGGATCGAGAAAGGCCACCCGGTAGGCAATCACCCCCTGGCCGGCAAGCCGGATCCGCGCCGCCCGGGCCGGGAACTGGCGTGCACGAGCTGCCATGATCCCCATGGTTCAAGGTATCAATATCTGTTAATCGGAAGTATGCTGGGCGGCCATGTCTGCAGCAAGTGCCACCATTAGGCGGTTGATCGTCATACTGTGCCTGGCCGTTCCGGCGGCGGTTTTCACGACGGTCTCCCTCTCCGGAGGAACGGAGCCGGATCCGGTACCGGCGGAGGCGGCGCCGCAGGCCGGCGTCCAGGCCGGGGAAGGAGATCCCGCCCTGACCGAAAAGGAAATCCCTGATCCCGGGACCGGAGCCGAACGCGTCCCGGCGCCGGTGGGGCCGGCCCGGCCGGGCGGCATGCCTACCTCCGATCAAATCAATGAGAAAATCAAGGAGATGGGATGGCTCGAATCCGACCCTGAAGCGGTGGAGGAAGACCTGCCAAGCCCGGAGGAAAGCCGGGTCGTCTTCGAGCCGGTCATCAAGGTCGATGTGGTGTCGATTCTCAACCGCAACGATGAAGGCGATCTGTTCGGATTTCCCAGCGCGGTGTTCTGAGACCGGGAAATGGATGAGATATTTGTCGTCACCTCCGGCAGCGGGGGCAGGATCGTCATCTACAACGAAAATTATTTTCCTGTGTTCTCCCTGGGGGCCGGACGGGGCGCCGTTGCTCCCCGGGACATTGAAAAAGATGCGGCCGGCAGATTCTATATCGTCCAGTCGGCCACGGAGAACAGTCCGGCCTGCGTATCGGTGTACAACGCGGCGATGTTCAAGGAACGGGACATCGCACTTGATCAGCCGGAGATCGAAGGACTCGGCGAGGAAACGTTTGTCCCCCAGTCCATTGCCGTTGCCCCCGATGGCAGGTTGTACATCACCCTGGCCAATGTCCGCGGGGTGCTGGTCATGAAGACGGACGGCACCTTTTCCCACTGGCTGCGGCCGCAGGACATGGTGTACGCGGCCGGTCCCGCCCCGGCCAATGAAGAGGAGGAGGAAAAGGCCGGGGAGGAAGAGGAGCCCGAGGAGCCGGAATTCGACATAGACCTGTCAACGCTCCCGGAGGAACTGCGCCCGAGAAGAAGCGCCGCCTATCCTCCCGAAGAAGCCGGACCGAAGCTCGGGCCCGTGCTCCCGTCCAGCGTCAGGATTGACTCCCATGGCAATATTTTCGTGCTCAGCGCGGAAACATCAAAAGTCTACGTGTTCAACACCAATGAGGAACTGCTCTTTTCATTCGGTGAAAAGGGGGGGGCGGAAGGCAAGATGAGCCAGCCCAGGGACCTGGTCATCGATGAAAACCGCAACGCGGTCTATATTGCCGACTACATGCGCCATACCGTGCTCATTTACGAACGCAGCGGCCGCTTTCTGTACGAGTTCGGCGGCCAGGGCAATTCCCCGGGGTGGTTCATGTTTCCCCTCAATCTGGACCTCGACCGGCAGGGCCATCTGCTGGTTTCCGATCTCTTCAACATGCGGGTCCAGGTTCTGAACGTGGATTTCAAGTATCGGTTTCCCCTGTTCCAGGTTCCTTTTGTGCAGGAGGATGCGGGCGGGCTGCAGCCTATGACCTGGAAGGAGCAGCAGCGCTACTTCGCGCCGGGCGGCTTTGATCCGGGATCGCATGCAGGGTCCGGGGAAGACGGCCCTGGAAACGCGGGGGACCGGATCAGGGGGGCGGTCATGTGACCACTTGCCCGGTTTGATGGAGCTGCATGTGGCAATTTGACGCAGAAGGTTGAAAGGAAAGAATCGTCCTTGTCAACGCTGCTTGGTTTTGCTTATATATATATACCGATTCATCTGCCGGCTGCGCCAAACGACCGGTGATCGGCGGATCAGCCCGCGACTCATGGCTTTGCGTTGCGCGCCTGCACAGTCGGTTTTTTTACGGGTTTTGTTTTTGGAGGGGGAAAAACTGCCCTGAGGTGAACAGAGTCGTTCGGTTCAGGAGAGGGGGCCCTTAGTGTACCTGAAAGAACAGGAGAGGAGGAATGAAATGAATCTGCGACCAATGAGAAAAAGTCACGCGCTCCTTTTTGGAGCCCTCGGACTGGGAGTATTGATGATGGCCGGGGGGGCCGATGCCCAGGTGCAGGGACAGTGCTCCAACTGCCATACCATGCACGCCAGCCAGAACAATCAGGCCATGGGCTCGGGAGGGCCTTTCGACGTCCTGCTGCGTTTTGACTGCCTGGGCTGTCATACCGGCTCCAACGGTACCGGTGCGGTTCCCGGAACTGTCTCAGGCTCCAACGCCCCCGGCGTCCTCGACACGGGGGACCCCTTTACGGCCGATTCGTTCCTGGCCGGCGGCAACTTCTACTCCGTCGAGCAGGGCAATGACGCCCACGGCCACAACGTCAAGGTCCTGCCCACCGGTCATACCGACGCGTTGCTGGGCGACACCCCGCCCGGCTATGACGGCACGACCCCGACCGTCGCTGCCCTTCCTTCTCCCCATCTGTCTTGCGGCGGCGCGACCGGCTGCCACGGCGACCTGACTGTATCGAGGCCAGATGATTCGGAGGCCCAGAGCTTCGCCGCCATTGCCGGGGCCCATCACGGCCAGACCGGCGTGGTCGACGGATCAACCGTCGGCCAGAGCTTCCGTTTCCTTTTAGGGATGCCCGGCGGTGAATCTGCTGATTATGAATTCGCGCCTTCCTCAACCAATCATAATGTCTATCCCGGCAAGGCAAGGGCCGCCGACAGCGATGAGGCGGACGGCGGTCTCGGCGCGCTGACCATGAGCGGGCTGTGCGCCAAGTGCCATGCCAATTTCCACAACAGCTCACCCACCGGCACCTCGACCGGCATCCAGGGCGAAGGCGGCTGGGGCAATCCCTGGATCCGGCATCCGACCGATTTTGACTTCTCAGGCCTGGGCGGTGAATACGCTGTCAATATGGATGTGTACAATCCCCTGGTCCCGGTCGGCCGCGATATCACCCAGGTCGGGGCCGCCAATTTTCAGGACCTGGTCGGCCAGCAGGATTCGAACATAGGCGAGACGGGCGGCAACATCGTCATCTGCCTGTCCTGCCATCGGGCCCACGGCTCCCAGTACGATGACATCCTGCGCTGGGATTATGTAGACATGGTGGCCGGCGCCCCCACGGGGGGCATGGCAGACAATGGCTGCTTCTACTGTCACGCCACCAAGGACGGCGCCTGATCGGCAATAATCAGGACGTTCGATCCAGGAAGAGCCACCCCGGCAAGAGGGGTGGCTTTTTTTTTGGGCATACGGGGATGCCCCGTGCTTCCTTATTTTTCGACGGGGTGTGCCGTTTTGCCGGACCGGCCGGCTTTTTTTGCTTTTTTGAGGCCGTTTGGCGGAATTTACAATTGACAAATTCCCCCAAAAAATGAATAACTATTCAACGGCAAGCACCAGGAAAATTGCGAGACGCCGCAAGTTCACCTTCTCATTTTACACGTTGCGCATTGCATGCATACCTGCTGAGGGGGCAGAGTGGCAGGCGATCTCCATTTGTTTCCTTCCGCACCTGCTCCGGTCAGGTCGGGCGGAACTGCATACCAGGAAAAGGGGGGTAATCATGAGAATGTTTGGCAGGCGCTTGAGGTGTAAACCATGTTTTGCCGCAGCGGTTTTTTTCCTGTTGCTGCTGACCGCCGTTCTTGCAGTCCCCGTCGACCGGGCCGCGGCCCAGGGGACCGCCGCCCCGAATCTCCGGATCATTTCCCCCCTTGACATGTCCTGGGTCACCGTGGACCGCATCCACGTTACCGGTGCCATAGAAGGGCTCGAGGCCAAAGCGGTCGCCGTCAAAGGCGGCGAAGTGGTGGGGAAGGGGGGTGTTTTTCTTGAAGGGGGCGGGTTCGGCGCCCTGGTCCGTCTGAAGAAGGGCGAAAACATCATTCAGGTGACGGCGGACGGCCTGCAGGCACAGGTCAAGGTCTTCTACGGCGACGACAAGAGCAGTCCCAAGGGGTTCCGGCGCTACTATCTGCACGCCGGCCTGGAAGAACTGGACTGCAAGGAGTGCCACCGCTTCCGGCGCGGCTCCTTTGATTTCACCCGCAACGTTCCGGCCCGCTCCAACTGCACTACCGCCAAGTGCCACGGCGACAGCCTGATGCAGGATCAGTTTGTGCATGGACCCGTCGGGGCCGGCGTCTGCATTTCCTGTCATAATCCCCACGGCAGTTTCCGCAGGAACCAACTGGCCCGCGATGATCGCACCCTGTGTTTGATCTGCCACGAGGCCAAGGAGGAGGAGTTCAATAAACAGGTGGTTCACGCTCCGGTGGAAGAGGGATGCTCTTCCTGCCACGATCCCCACCAGTCCCCGATGCGCTTCCAACTGAAGGGAGAGAAAGGCAAACCGGTCAGCTCCCTGTGCTTCAACTGCCACGACGAAACCATTTTCACCAGGAAATTTCAGCACGGCCCGGTTGGCGTGGGAGACTGCATCGCCTGTCACAATGCCCATGCCACCGATGTCGAACAGCTGCTCATTGCCCCCAGGGCCGACGGCCAGGTCTGTTTCCAATGCCATTCCGACCGCCGCGACTCATTCAACCTCAAGCAGGTGCATGCCCCGGTCAAGGAGGATTGCAGCCTCTGCCACGATCCGCACAGCTCCGACACCAGGATGCAGCTCCATAAATCGGAGACGGTCCTGTGCCGGGAGTGCCATGAGCAGAAAACCCCGGAGGTGTTCAAGGACATCGCCACGGCCAAGTTCCGGCATGAACCGGTGAGCGAAGACCGCTGCGCCTCCTGCCACCGCCCGCACTCATCCAACTACGAGCCCCTGCTGGCGGACACCCTTGAGAAGCTCTGCTTCACGTGTCATGTCGACCTGGGGGAAGAGGTGGAGGAGTCGCAATTCAGGCACGGGCCGGTCAAGACCGGCGACTGTATTTCCTGCCACAACAAGATCCACGGTTCAACCTATGTCAAACTGCTGGGCCGCGAATTTCCGATGAACTTCTACGATGAGTATGAACCGGCCAAGTATGACCTCTGTTTCAGTTGCCACAACAAGGATATCGCCCAGAAAAAAATCACCGGCGAGCTGACCAATTTCCGCGACGGCGAATTCAATCTCCATTTCCTCCATGTCAACCGCAGAAAAGGACGCACCTGTACGGCCTGCCACGGCGCTCACGCCAGTTCGCAGGCCAAGCACATCCGCGAAGAGGTGCCGTTCGGCGGCTGGTCCTATCCGATCCAGTACACCAAGACCGAAAACGGCGGCACCTGTGTGGTGGGGTGCCATGCTCCCAAGTCGTATGATCGAGTCAAGGCGGTACTCGACCTGAAGTAAGCGCCGCGGCCGCTCCCCGTGGTATAGACTTCTCGCCGTAAATTGCTTTTCCGGCGTCCTGTTCCCGGGACGGGGCGCCGGTTGATATAACAAAACGTTGAACAGATTGATACCGACCATATTTTGTGTCCTGGGGATGCTGACGGTTGCCGGCGGCATCTGCCTGATACTGTCGGGTCCGGCCTGTGCCAAGTCCGTCAATCTGGACGCGGCGTGGGGAATGAACAATTTTTATGACAGCGAAAACAGCGAGAACGATTCGCACAGCTACCGGCAGCGATATTTTCTCAACTGGTATCCGGCCATCTCCTCCCGGGTCAATCTCAATGCTACCATGAATTACGCGCGCAACTGGCAGTCAAAGACCGGGTACAACGAATTTGCCTCTCCGGCCGTCACCTTCGATGTGCGCAATGACCTGTTCAATGCCGACCTGCGGGCCAGCATGAATTACAACAACCGGGAAAACACCTTCAACAACCGGAGCCGCAACTGGGAGGGAAGCATCCGCAACGGTTCCCTGCATGAACTGATGCCGATACTGAGCCTGCGGTACGGGGAGACATACGAGGACGACGGGGCGGACTACCTGATAACCGACAATGAAAGCAGATGGTGGGAAGCCGCCCTTGAATGGAACTACCGGCAATTGCGGACCTATTATTCCTACTACCTGCGGAACTTCGACGATTTTGCCGAACAGTACACCAACGACAATATTCGCCACTTCGGCCGGGTTGACTATACCGACTCCCTCTGGGACAACAGGGTTCGGTACGGTATTTCCCAGACGGTCAACCTCAACTCCAACGAATTCGAATTCCGCGGCGACAGGGCGGAAATCCGCGTGCCGGTATCCCAGGGCCTGGCCGGCGGCGACGCCACCCCGCAATTCGGCACCCTGCCGGACAACGCCAACCTGATTGACGGCAACCTGGACAACCCCGCCTTTACCATCAGGATCAATGAGCCGGCCAACATCGGCGTCCGCACGGACTTTCAGCGTGTTGACGCGCTGTACGTCTCTATCCAGGAGCCGCCCGGGGTCGTTGCCGATCATCTGCTGGCCATCCGCTGGGACATTTATTCCAGTGAGGACGGATCCAACTGGGTCAGGGAAATCGCCGACGCGCCGACACAGTACAACATCATTGAACATCGGTACGAGGTGCAGGCCGGAGGGCTGCAGGCCATTCACCTCAAACTGGTGGTCACGGATTGGCCCGTACTGGCGGGAGAAGTCAATGTAACGGAAATGGAGGCCTACCAGGCCGTTGTCGGGGAGGGCGCCAGCGGTGAACGGAGGAACGACTCCTACACCACCAATTTCAATTTTCAGGCGGACCCGACGGACAACACCATTTTTTCCTATTTTCTCGGCTGGCAGACAAGCGATAACAGCTTCGGCAACGACAGTGAGCGGATCAGCAACAATGCCAGCCTGCAGTGGGACGTGAACCGCTATTTTCTCCCGACGGTGAGCGTGTCGAACCTGCAGAACAAAAACAGCGACGTGGAGGATACCGAAACCCGCAACTATTCGCTTGCGGTCCAGTCCCATCCGCTCGATACCTATGACACCTCCATCGGTCTGAGCAGATACGAAACCTATGTGGAAACGGAGAAGCGGCGGACGGGCCATAACCTGTCCTGGCTGAATTCGGCCATCCTTTATCCCCGCCTCACCACGCAGCTTGATTTCATAATCGGCACTTCCACGGATGAACTCCGCGACACGGACTCAACCAATGCGTCGGTCTATTGGAGACTGACCTCCCATGTGCGCGACAATCTTTCCGTCGATTTTATTTCCGAGTACCGGAAGAATTCGACGGAAGCGCTGTTCATGGAAGATCTCGAATCGGACGGCGGGAGTTCATCCCTTGACGTCAACTGGCGGGTCTCGGATCTCCTCTCGATTCGCGGCTCGGGCATTCTCGGCTACGGTGATTCGGCCGAGGACTATGACTCTGTTTTTCTCAGTCCAACCGTGATTCTGATGCGGACGGCCAAATCACTGGTCCAGTCCGCCTACATGTTCAATGCCAACAGAAAAGACACGATACATACGTTTAATCTTAACTGGAGTTGGAACCTGAGCGAATACTTTTCGTTCAATGCTATCGGCAACTATCTCATTTTAGAAGACAAAAACATATGGTACATCAATTGCTATCTCACATCAAGGTTTTAGGGATCAGTGTCCGGAGAGCGGCCGTCATCGTCGCGGTGGTCATCCCGCTCCTTGCCGCCGCCGGATGCGGGGCCAAGAAGACGGAAACATCGTATGCCAGGGAGGAAGTCGATCTGGCCTACGTGGCCAGGGTGGCGGTCCTGCCGTTTCAGAACAATACCCCCGACAATTTTGCCGCGTTGAGGATCAGGGATATCACCACTACCCAGATTCTTGCCCTGGGCCTGTTTGACGTGGTGGAGAAAGGTGTTGTCGACAGCGTTCTGCAGGAAATGGCCATCGACCAGAACCGGCCCATTGATTCCCTCCTGCTGAAAAAACTGGGCAACCGGCTGGAAGTGAATGCCTTTGTTCACGGGTCAGTGGACGATATCGTTCAGGTCAGCCAGGGGGCTTTTTCCTATCCGCAGGTCAGTCTGACGCTCAGGCTGATCGACAGCGAGACCTCAATGGTTCTCTGGCAGTCCAGCGCCCATCGAACCGGTTATTCACTGATCGACAGGCTCTTCGACCTCGATCCGCAGGACAGTTACGAAATCACCATTGCGCTGATTCGGGATATGCTGCGAACCATTCCCAAATAGGAAGGTTCCTTCGGTCGTTCCGGTGTGCAGGCCCATGAGGCTATGCGCCGGGACAGTAAAATTGCCTGGGATGCAGGACGGCCGCCGATGTTCCGCGGGAAGCCCGGGCAAGGGTTTGGGAGTCCGTTGGAGGCCGCCCGTCACGATCATGATGAACCGTTTGTATATTTTCCTTTGCATTTTCTGCCTGTCCGCGGCCCTGCCGGTCCCGGCCGGCGCGGAATCGATAGCCGTCTTTCCCCTGCTCGATCTGAACAAGGGCAGGAACGGCGTCAATCATGAACTGACCGACCATATCCGTCATCAGACCGGCCTGCGCGGGTACAGAATTGTCGAGCCGGATGAGGTGATGGATTTTATGGTCCGGCACCGCATCAGGATTCTCGGGGCCCTCGACAGCATCTATGTCAACCGCGCCCAGAAGGAACTGGAGGCGGATTTCGTCCTGATCGGCACTGTCTGCCAGCTGAAACCGGAGCCCAATGCCACGGTTTCCGTGTCGCTCCAACTGGTGAGAACCAGCGACAACCGCATTGTCTGGACCGATACGGCGACTTTGTACCAGTCGGAATTATGGACCCTGCTGGCCATCAATGATCCCGAAAGCCTGGGCGACCTGTACGATTCCTTTTTCGAGCGGCTGTACGCCTCCTTTCCGGTCACTCCGCCCGTCTACATGCGTGGAAAAGACTTCATCGACATTGACAGGGTCCTCATCCGGCCCGCCATTGTCCGGTCCCATGACAGGGTTGAGTGCCGCATCGGCATAAAATCGACCATGGACCCCGAATCCCTGCCCCAATTCCGCATCACTGTGCATGGGGAGACCTACCCGGTGGCCAGCGACGAGGACGGCCATTACCTGGTTGCGGCCTGGAACGCCGTCGAGGAGGAGGGAAGGTACGACATCGGACTGCAGACCGTATGGGCCGACGGGACCCGGGATGCCTATGCGCTCGGTTCCTATCGCGTCGACAATACCCCGCCGGTCATCGTCATGCATGCCGCCGCTCCGGTAATTGACCGGTATCCGACCTTCAATGAATTTGTTGCCCTGACCTTCTCCATGCCCGAACCCGAACAGTTGAGCAGATGGGAGTTCCACATTTATCGGCTGGAGGACGAACAGGAGCAGACCCTGGTCGTCTTCCAGGAAGGATCCGGTCAGCTTGCCCAGCGGATGACCTGGAACGGCAGGACCAGCACCGGTCTGAATGCCCCCGAAGGTGATTATCTGATCAGGGTTACGGTCTGGGACATGATCGACAATCCGGGTTCGGCCGAACAGAGAGTCGCCCTGCGGCGCATTCCTCCCCAGCTTGACTTTGCCTTCGAGATCGAGGAAGAGCTGTTGCGCATCAATGTCAGCAATGGGACGCCGACGCCCATGAATTTCTGGTGGATGAGGATATTCGAGGGGAACGGCAGTGTGCTGCGGGTTTTCGAGGGCGAGGATTTTCCGGTGGAAGTTTCGGTTCCGCTTCCCGGAGAGGAGAACATGCTCGATCTCATCATCGAGGCCCGCGACGCGATGGGCAATATCACCAGGAGAAGACTTCAGGATCTGGTAACCATCGCAACCCAGGGGGAGGGGGATTTGGAGGAAACCGAAGTGCAGTGGCTGGAGGATTTTTAGTTGAGATATTTCCTCCATATGTTTTTACTTGTAGTGTGCCTGGTACTGACAGGCGGCTGCGGTGGGCGGACTCCCCTGCTGCAGGAACTGGCGCCGCTTCCTCCGGACGCCGGCTGCCGGGTGGCCGTGCTGCCGTTTGTGAACCGGGGGGACTACCCGGGGGGCAATGAACTTCTGTACAAGGTTTTTACCTCCGAGCTGGCCGGGTCAGGGGGGTTTCATCTTGTCAATGAGGCGGATATCCTGAAGGTGTACCAGCAACTCGCCATTTTTCCCACCCGGATGGCCGACGAGAACCAGATGCAGGTCATTGCCAGCCGCCTGGGAGCGACCCTGTTCATCGGCGGGGATATTCTGCGGATGACGGAACGGCCCGCAGGCAACGAAGTCCATACGGAAATGTCCGTCGTCATTCGCCTGTATGAAGGGAAAACCGGGGACATTCTCTGGGAGACATACCATAAGCGGCGGGGCCGTGATTATAAGAGCGTCCTCCATTTCGGACAGATCAACACCGTGGCCGGGCTTGCCAAACAGATGGTCAGGGAAATTATCGATTTATGGAACAACAACGGACTGACGGCATGCGGCGAATAAACGGTTTCATTGTGCGGGCGGCGTTTCTGGCGCTGACCTTTATTTCTCTTTCCACCACCGGCTGGTCCGGAACGAACGACGCCGCCCTCCTGACCGTTGACGGCGAACGGTTCACGACGGCTGATTTTCTGACCTGGTGGGAAAATATCCGGGACGCGGACATGGAGCCGCCGGAAACCCTCCAGCCGTACATCGACTGGATACTTCTCTTTCAGGAAGCGGAAAAAATGGGTCTCTACGATGACCAGGCGTTCCGGAAGAAGGTGTCCACGTTTCACAAGGCGCGGTCCCTGATGCTGTTGAAAAACGAAGAGGTCGATCAAAGAATCGGCATCACCGATGAGGACATCATGCGGTATTATGCCGAGAATTATCTTCCTGTCTGGGTCCTCGCCATTCTCCATTTTCCGGAGGAGGGAAAAGCCGCGGCCGCGTACCGGAAACTGCAGGCCGGGCAGATCACGGCGGAGCAGCTCAAGGAGATACCGCCGGAAGACGGGGGGACAACGGCACAGAATGTTGTCCGGCAGCGTCCCAATTCCACCCATGCCGAATGGCTGAAAATTATCGGCCCCATGGGTGTCGGAGAGTATTCCGAGCCGGTTCCCTGGAAAGGAAATTTTGTCCTTCTTCACCTGCTTGAACGGAGAGAAGACGATGGGAAGGAAGCGGATATGTACAAGGAGGAAATCCGCCACCGGTTATGGAAGCAGCGGCAGAGTCAGTATACCCTTGAACTGCTGGAGAAGCTGAAAGAAAAATACCGGGTGGAAATAGATCGTGAGGCCGTGGAGGAAGTTGACCTGGCTGATCTGGCCGCGCAATACGGCGACCGCCCCGTAGTGACGACCAGCATCGGTAATATCAGCCAGGGCGATCTTGCCGCAATGCTGCGCAAGGAAGTCCGGTTCAGGAAAACCTCGGGGTTTGCCGAGGACGATGATTTTGACCTGAAAAATTATGTGCTCAACGGGATTGTCAGCCAGACGCTCACCAGCCATGAGGCCCTTGAGCGCCACTACGAGCGGCAGCCCCCCTACGATAAAATATATGAATACTATGTCCGGCACCGGTTGATCAAGGCCCTGGAAGCGCAGATTTTTGAGCCGGAAGTGCAGATCGGGCCGGAAGACGTCACCGCATATTACCAACGTCATCTCGATGAGTTTACCGCCCCGGAAACGGTAACCGTGGGGATCATCGAAGGCAGTGAGAAGGAATTGCAAGCCCTCTGGGCCGATATTGTCGCCGGAGACGATGATTTCATGGTCCTGGCCCAGCTCAACGCTCCGCCCGGAGTTGAGCCCGTGGTGGAGATGGCTGTCGAGCAGCTCGAGTCCGAGATCGCTGAGGCGGTCAACGGGTTGGCCCCGGGGGACGTGAGCCGGGTTGTCCCCGTCAAGGACAAGTTTGTCCTGGTGCAGCTGCAGAAGCGGACCAAAGCCGAGACCGCCCCGCAGGAGAAGGCGGCCGCGAAAATTATTGCCGAACTGCGCTCCCGGAAGCTGGAGGAGATACGCAACAAGTACCTCCTGCAGCTCAGGGCGGCGGCAGATATTCAGGTGCAGGAAAAAACATGGCGTAAACTGCGGGAAGAAATAAAAGAAAATGATGCGAACACAGAATAATTGCGCGGCCGTCATCGGCCTGCTCCTGGTCTGCTGGATAACGGGGATGTTGATCGGCGCCTGCGGGTCAGTGCCTTCATCCACGCAGAAATCCGAGACCGAAGGCATCCAGAAGGGGGCAGGCAAGACATGTCTTGACTGTCATCCTGAATGGGAGGAAACAATGAAAACCGGCTATGTCCATGCCCCGATAAGGGAGAACCGGTGCGATGCCTGCCATCGTCCCCATGGAATCATCGCCGGAGTTTTTGACCGTCTGCCCCAGCCCGATCTGTGCCTGCAGTGTCACGAGGACAAGAAAATCGGAAGCGGGCAGAAGTCGGTCCACAAACCTGTGGCAAAGGGAGAATGCACTTCCTGCCATGCCCCGCATAACAGCAGGTACGAGCTGCTGTTGAAGGAATCGAGGGCACAGACCTGCTTTACCTGCCACAGGCGGGAACTGATAACCGGAAGCGTCCTCCATCCCGCCCTGGAAAAAGGGTGTCAGACATGCCATGACGCCCACAAGTCGGACCACGATTTTCTGCTTGTCAGTGAACCCGATGCGTTGTGCGGGTCATGCCACCAGGTCGACGGCGAGCGATTCGGCAAGGCCCATTTTTCCTTCCCGGCGGCAACCGGCTGTACCGGCTGCCATACCCCCCATTCCGGTGAGCGGCCCGGACTGCTGAAAAAAAATGTCCATGCCCCGACCGTGCAGGGAAACTGCGACACATGTCATTCCGGCCCTGAGGGGGGCGCGCTCAAGGGAGAAGCCGATGGATTGTGCCTCACCTGTCACGAGCTGCAGGCGAGAGACAGGAAAACGACGCACCGGCCGTACGCGGAAAAGAAATGTACCATGTGCCATGCCGTGCATGCCAGCGATTATCCTTCCCTGCTGGCGCTGCCCCCCGAACAGGGCTGCCTGCGCTGCCACGAGGAGGGCGCCGCCCCGCCGGCGGGTGAATCGCCGGAGTCCGAACAGGGGAAACCGGCTGGTGAAGAGCCCTCCCGGGATGAGGAACCCGGCGGGCAGCCCGGAACAGAGGGGACGGTGTTCCAGCACACTCCGGTGCAGAAGGGAGACTGCCTGTCCTGTCACAGCGGGCACGGCACCGATCACGATTACCTGTTGACAACCCCGCCGGACAAAATCTGTTTCACCTGTCACGACGCAAAGAAATTCGCCAGTGCAGGCGGCTCCCATCCGCCCGAACCCGGGCGGGAGTGCGCCACCTGCCACGAGGCGCACTCGGCTGACAACCGTATCCTGCTGCGGCAGAAAATGGATTCCCTCTGTTTTTCCTGCCACCGCCATGCCGCCGAGCAGCGGGGCATGTTCAGTACGCACAATCCCTTTGCCCTCGGCGACTGCGGGGGCTGCCACCGGATGCATGAACCGGCGGGGCCGGCTTATACCCTGAGCGGCACCAAAGGTGAACTCTGCCTGACCTGCCACGAATCGACACTGCAGAGCGAAGGGACTGCCTTCACCCATAAGCCGGTGGCCCAGGGACAGTGTCAGCAGTGCCACGATGTCCATGGGGCCGATTTCGCCCCGGTGATGAAGAAGCGGCCGGGTGACCTGTGCCTGGAATGCCACCCCGGGACAGGCCGGGAGATCGGCGGAATGAAGGTGCCGCACCGGCCCGCGGTCCGGGGCGAATGCGTCGACTGTCATTCCGCCCATGGCTCATCAAGGGAGAACATGCTGAAAAGGGCGCAACCCATGCTCTGTCTTGAATGCCATAAGGATGTGGCCCGGTACTGGCGCGACGGCGTCGCCCACCAGCCGGCGATGGAAAACTGCCTGCACTGCCACGGGGCGCACGGCGCGAACGAAGCCGGCATGCTGGACACGGCGAAATCGAACCTGTGCGCCCGATGCCACCAGTTCGAGACAGAGGAGTTCTTCAAGGCACACCAGGGAATCAAGGCCGGCGGCGGGTCATGCACAACCTGCCACGACCCGCATGGAAGCCCGGAAAAAGGCCTGCTTTTTCCCGTGGGACATGAACCGTTTCTCCAGGGATCCTGCAGTCCCTGTCACCCGGGGAGGCCATAAATGCGAGCACTGGTAACGTTGTTGTTGTCATCGGCGGCCCTGCTGCTGTTTTCGGGCCCGGTCCGGGCCGCCGTCGTTTGCCTGGACTGTCATGACCGGAACCAGTTTACCAACCGGGTGGTCCACGAACCGGTCAGGGAAGAGCAGTGCACCCGCTGTCACAACCCGCATGTGGCCCGGCACGATGGGCTGCTCATGGTCCGGGAGGGCAGGCTGTGCTATTCCTGTCATGATCAACTGCCGAACCGCTTCAACCGTGGTCATGTGCATGGCCCGGTCGCCGACGGGCAATGCACGGTCTGTCACGATCCCCACGCCGCCGCCGGGGCATCGCTGGTCAACGAGGACCTGGCCCGCAACTGTCTTGTCTGCCATGACAAACTGCCCCTGGAGTTCAAGTATGCCCATGCCCCGTTCAGCAACGGCGCCTGCATCGAATGCCATCTGCCGCATAATTCCGAGCAGCAGGGGTTGCTGAAAGCACGGGCGGACGAACTGTGCCTGTCGTGCCATCAACCGGAGAGCCTGCGGGCCGGGCACCAAAACTTTCCCGCCGACCCGGCCGGGTGCCTGACCTGTCACAACCCCCACGGCAGCGATCGGCCGGGACTGGTGCGCAATGTGCTGCACCCGCCGTTTGAAAAGGATTGCGCCACCTGCCACGGCCTGAAAAAAATGCAGGCGGCGGTGTGCCTCGACTGCCACCAGGGGGTTTCCGAAGAGATGATGCGCATCCACAGCCACCTGACCAGGCAGGACGGAAACAGCTGCCTGAACTGCCATTCGCCCCATGCCGGTGACGACGAACGCCTGCTGCGGGGGCCGCTGCAGCAGCTCTGCGTTTCCTGCCACATGGACGTGATCGAGGGATACCGGCTCAGCACGTACAAGCATCCGGCCATGCAGAACTGCGGCGACTGCCACGAACCGCATGCCAGCAACACCCTGTCGATGCTGAAGGGCGACGGCATAGAGGTCTGCGCCCGCTGCCATGAAAGCCAGGGGGCCTTCAGCCATCCCATCGGCGAGGACGTGATCGACGAACGGACAGGGCAGGCCATGACCTGTGTCACGTGCCACAACCCCATGGGCACGGAATTTGCCTTCCACCTGCTTGATGACCGGGGTAAGGGGTTGTGCATCCTGTGCCACAAAAATTATTGATTCAGGCGGAGACCGTCGGATTGCAGAGGACTGAAAAGTATGCTTGGGATGATGCCATGTTGAAACAGAGAACCGCCCGGTTGAACAATGTTGTCCGCCCACGGCGCCCCCCGGGCCGCGCAATACGGAAAAGGACGGGGGTGTTGCCCGCATTCCCGCGGCCCTGTTCCGGAAAGGGAGGGGGCAGGGCGCATGGCGCGGTCCCGATGGTCATTCTCGCCGCTCTGCTGCTGCTGGGGATATGCGGTCCGACCCCGGCCAGCGCCGACGACAGTCCCTGGAAATGGACCATGGTCCTGAAGCAGAACCTGCTCAAGGATTCCATGATCATGCCGACCTCCCTCTACATCGATGAGGAAAGGGAGCAGTATTATGTCGTGGACAGCGGCCGCAACCGGATTCTGTCCTTCAGCCGCGACGGCGAGCTGCTCACCATTTTCAACGCCGGCCGGTCCCTGGATACGCCCTTTGACATGGTCCGCTCCCAAGACGGCCTGATCTGGATCGTCGAAAAAGGACGCAACAGCCTGACCAGCGTCAATCTCAAGGAAAAGTCCGTGCAGCCGATGACCCTGCGGTTCGAGGGCGCTCTGCTGTACCCGGATCGGCTTGAATACCATGACGGCCTGCTCTACGTGCTGGACAAGATGACCGGTGACGTCGTTGCCTTCGATTTGGACCTGACTCCCGGGAAACGGTACGCGTGCAGTGACTGCTCAGAGGGCTTCATCGATTTCAGGATTCATGAGGGCAGACTCTGGGCCCTGGACAACCCGGGCGGGAGAATCGTCGTTTTCGCCCTGGACGGCGCGGTGGTGGAGAGGATGGATCTCGGCGATCCGGTGACCTACCCATACTCGCTCGCCGTGGGACCGGCCGGATACATCTATATCCTCGACCGGCAGAAGCGCAATATCGCCGTCTACGACAAAACCGGAACGTACAAATACAGTTTTCTCCGCTACGGTTTTGCCCGGGGAGAGATGTACTATCCCACCGAGATTCGGTTTGATCCGTGGGGCCGTCTCTGTGTCACCGATGAGGGAAATGCCAGGGTAGAGGTCTTTAGCAGGTAGGAGGAACCATGAGCAGTTTGCGGTTTGCGCTTTTCTTCGGGTCCGCCGTCGTGCTTCTCCCGGCCGCCGTGCTCCTGCCAGCCCGGAGCCAGGCGCAGATGGAATCCCGCTGCGACAACTGCCACACCATGCACAACTCCCAGGCCAATCAGCCCATGGGGCTCGGCCCGTACGAGGTCCTGCTGCGGATGGACTGCGTTGCCTGCCATACGGGTACCAATACGGGCCAGCCGGGAGCCACGCCCTATGTTTTTGAAGCCGGCGCCGGCGAGCCGATGTATCCTGAAGGGAGCGCCGGCACCACCGGCAACACCCTGGCCGGCGGCAATTTCTACTGGGTCGCCCAGGGCATGGACCATGCCGGCCACAATGTCGAGGGCATCGCCCTGCTCGGCAGCAATTCGCCGCCGGGTGCCGGTCCGGACAATCCCCTGGAGGGAGTATCACAGATCCGCTGCGCCGGAACCTACGGCTGTCACGGCAATCTGGGGGAGGAGGTTCCCATCCGGGCCATGCGCCACACCCATCATTACAACGACAAAAGTGCCTGGAAAAACGGTTTGACCCCGGCGGGCAGCTACCGCTTCCTGCTCGGCGTCCAGGGCTTCGGGGCCCTCGATTACGAATACCGGCCGACCAGTTCCAGCCACAACAAGTACTGGGGCAAGGACCGGTCGGACGAAAGCGACCCGGCTGATAACCCGGAAGACAACGACGGCGGGACCATCAGCGCCCACTGTGCCCGCTGCCACGAGAATTTTCATGACGGACCAAATTCTCTGGCGCCGACGGCCGGCCAGGTCCCCGGCGGCGGGACCGGGATCAATCCCGGCACCGGCGTATGGGTGCGCCATCCCGTCGACTACGACATGACCAAGGCAAATCGCGGCGTGTATCTTTCCTCGGAATATATCAACTACAATTATCCGAATCATATCGGCGGCGAGCCGGAATACAGCGTAATCGCCCCCCTGGCCGTCAGCGGGGAGCACAACAGGAACACGACGGTCCAGTCGGCCATTTTCGTGACGGATGATGACGCCATCATCATGTGTCTGACCTGTCACAGGGCACACGGCACGCCGTACGCCTCGGCCCTGCGCTGGAATTACCGGGGATGGCCTGCCGCCGGGTTTGACGGCTGTTCGATCTGCCATTCCACCAAGGATTGAACGGCAGCGGAGGAGACGATGCGCAAATCGGAAAGCAGGAGAAAGAGGGGCGGCGGGGTGGCGTTTCTGGCCGCACTGGCGGGGGCGCTGATTTTTTGCGCGGGCTGCGCCGGCAACGCCATGTACGGCTCCGGGCCCGACTTCAGCCCCCCGGCGGGCGGTCTGCTTTCCCTGTTTATGAACCTGGAGGAGAGCGACGTGCCCGACCTGCGTCTGCATATCACCCTCATCGAGGCCCTCGGAGAGGCTGGGGCCTGGAAGCCTCTGCCGGGTTCTGAGCGCGTTGTCAGTGCCGCGGAAATTGGCCGGGGTCAGATATTTCTCAGCCGGGCCGACCTGACGCCCGGCCAGTACGGCAAAATCCGGATCCATTTTGACCGGGCGGTCCTGGCCGTGGAAGACGGCAGCGAGATGGAGCTGCCGCTGACGGCACAGTGGGTCGAGATGACCCTGCACCGGCCCCTGGCCATCAACCAGTCCGGTTCGGAATCCCTGTTCATCACCTGGAACGTTGATGATTCCCTGACGGATTCCGGCGGTGCCGAGCCGGCCATGACCCTGGCCCCCAAGCTCAAGCAGATGCAGGTCGACACCGCCTTTGTCGCCTGTCCGGGGATCAGCACCGTCTTCCGGATACGCACCGACAGGAACCAGGTCGATGATTCCTTCGGCAGCGGCAGGCCCATTCGCTATCTCTATGCCGAGCCCGGCGGCACCATTACCGGCAGCCTTCTCTACGGCTTGACGGAGCGCGGCGCGGATGTCATGATCATTTCTCCCGCCGCCAACCAGGTTGTCGAACAGTACCCCCTGCCCATGAACCGCGCGGTGACCTCCATGGCCGTCAGCCCGGATGGGCAATGGAGCTATATTGTCGACCGGGAGCGCGGCGATGTCCTGAAAATGGAGTTGAATACGGGCAAAGTCGTGCAGCAGCGCAACATCGGCTATGAGCCGGTCTATATCGTCTACCTGGCAAAACGGAGACAACTGGCCGTGTCGCTGAGCAGGTCGGATGCGGTCGTCCTGCTCGATGGCGACACCCTGGCCGGGGCCGGGTCCATCGGGACCGGCGCCAGGCCGGAGGGGCTGCTGCCGGTCGATGACCGCTGGCTCTATGTCGCCGAGTCCGGGTCCAATTCCGTGATGTATTTTGATCTGGAGCGCAACGCGGTCGTCGGCCGGGTCCTGGTCGGTTTTGAACCCAGGCGGCTGCTGCTGACGGGCAATTCGATCTTTGTGACCAATTACCGGGGCAACTCGATTTCCGTGCTCAAGCCGCGCCAGCAGATAGCCGCCCGGACCATCAAGCTGTCCGGCCGGCCGGTGGAGATGGCCGCCGTGGAATCCGGCAACCGGATCTACGTGGGCCTCGAGGAGGAAAAAGCGATCGACGTCGTCGATCCCAATGCCGGCCGGGTGGAGGCACGAATCGAACTCGGCGCCGCGCCGGCCGGCATGGTCATCGTTGAATGAAGGGGCCCGGCTGGGCCGATATCAATGCGCGGCACGCAACACGAACATATGGGAAAAGAATGAGACCGGAAGCTTTCCTTTCTTCCGCCGGACCCTGGAACAGAGGTCGTTTGCGAACGGTGCCGGCCATTCTGGCCGTTGTCCTGCTGGCCGGCCAGGCACAGGCCGGCGTCGGGACCCACATCTATACCAATTCCGCCCACGGCAGCAGCATGAGCGGGGTTGATCGGGCCTCCCTGGACGAGCGCTTTCGCGGGACCGGCTACCTGCAGTATTCCAGGGGCAACTGCGCCCACTGCCATGAGCAGCACGCCAGCATCGACGGCGCTGCCAGCGGCGCCAATCCGGTGCTGGTTTTCAATGACGACACGGGCACCTCTGCCCCCGGCGCCCTGTCCAGCGCCGCATCCCGGACCCTGTGCAGCGACTGCCACGATGGTGACCCCGTATCGCCCAATGTTGTGGAACAGCTTGAGAAGCAGTACGCCCACCCGACCTACCAGGAATACAACAGCCACACGATGAGCAAGCTGGAGATGCGGGACGGCGGCATGGTCTTCCGCCCCGAGCAGTACGGCGGCCGCCGCCACGCCGAGTGCGTCGACTGTCATGAGCCCCATACCCTGAGCTACTGGAACGATGCCATCCCTAATCCTTTTCCAGGCAGCAGCACCCACGAGTACCGGGGTGCCTCACCGGCGGCGTCGCGGGACAACAACCTGGTTTCCGGGGTCCTGCGGGGAGCATGGGGGGTGCGGCACACCAACGAACCGTTCTGGGGCGCGATGAACGGCGTCACCTTTGAGACGTTTGTCGAGGTGGAATCAAGACATGATGCCGGTACCGGCGACCCAGTCCCCATGCGGGAGTACAATATCTGCTACAAGTGCCACTCCTATTACGCCCTGAACGAGCCGGACGGGGTGCTGGCCATAAACGGACCTTCCGGACAGCTCATCACCGACCAGGCCATGGAGTTCAGCAAGAACAACCGGTCGGCCCACCCGGTCCGGGAAGGCCTGCTCTACCAGACCGCCTCCATCGCCAAGGGTCTGGCGCCGCTGAGCGGAGAATTCGGCGCCCAGTGTAAGTCGCCGTGGACCAATTACGGCGAGCAGACCATGTACTGTTCCGACTGCCATGGCGCCGATACCGAGACAACAGGAACAGGCGCCGCCAAGGGGCCCCACGGCTCGACCCGCAGGTTCATGCTTAAGGGGGATAAACAGTACTGGCCGGCCAACGCCGATGGCACCCTCTTCAGTCTCAATCGCCTGAGCAGCGACGCGACCCGCGAATCAGACGCAGGACAGTTGTTCTGCCTTAACTGCCATGACATCTACAACGGAGGCAACTGGACCCACGCTGCCCATGCCCAACATGACGACAACGGGTATCAGCCAGCCAGCGGACCCGGCGGCGGAACAGGAGGAAACCATGATATCTATTGCGTCGCCTGCCATGCGGTGGTCCCCCACGGGGTACGGCGCTCCCGCCTGATCGTCTACCGTGACGACCCGGTGCCGTACCGCTTTGAGATGAACTCTGGCGGGACCCTCATCAACCTGGTCGCTCTGCAGGGATTCAGGGTGGAGCCGGATCGCCGTAATTATTCGGCCGCCAACTGCTGGTCAGAGGTCTCGGGCTGCCACCGGCATGGGAATTCGGGGGGGTATGAGGACAGGTAGAGGGACCGGGACGCCGGTGTTCAAGTCTCGAGCAGCGCAGCAGTCAATTCTCCCCTGAACCTTTTCCGCCCTGCAGCTGCATCCGCAGGTGCAGGGCCTTTTTCATCTCGGCCTGGGCTTCTTCCACCATGCCTTTCTCGCCCAGGGCGACGCCGAGGTTGTAATGGGCTTCGATATGGTCGGGGTTGCGCCGCAGGGCCTCCCTGAACAGGTCGATGGCCCTGTCG
Source organism: Desulfobacteraceae bacterium (assembly GCA_022837185.1). Taxonomy (GTDB): domain Bacteria; phylum Desulfobacterota; class Desulfobulbia; order Desulfobulbales; family Desulfobulbaceae; genus UBA10518. Next base: position 2,588 of record JALHJD010000012.1, on the reverse strand, counting down.
GTTTCCCCCATGCTGTGGGCCGTGATGCCCCAGTTGTTGTACAGGTCGACCCCGTCCGCACCCCTGGCCCTGGCCTCCCGGAAAAACGACTCCGCTCTATCGTACCCGCCCGTTCTTTCGTACACCACGCCGAGATTGATCAGCGCGTCAAGATAATTGGGATCGGCCTGGAGGGCCATGTGTCCGTAGCGGATGGCGGCGGCGTAGTTGCCTGTTTTTCTGTAGGCGATGCCGAGGTAATCGCACACCATGGCGGTCCGCTGTTCCTTTTTGCTGGCCAGGGCCCGGTGCAGAACGGCTGCTGCCTCGTTTGGCCTGTTCTGCCTGATATACAGCAGTCCCAGCATGGTCAGGCCGTAGGAGTGGTCCGGGTCAAGGGTCAGGGCCCGCTGCAGGGACTGTTCCGCCTCGGTCAGGTTGACGTCCATCAGGGCGGCGCCCAAGTTGACATGACCCCTGGTCAGCGCGGGGGACTTGGCGACCACGTCGCGCCACAAGGTGATCCGCGAGCTCCACACCTGGTTGCGCTGCCATGTCCACACGGCTGATACGACTATGAGCAGCACCAGCAGAATCCTGACGGCATGAAGTGCACCGGGCGACCGGCCCGCCTGGTACCCCAGGGCCGTCAGGGCGAGGAACAGCATGGTCGAGGGGAGATAGAGGCGGTGCTCGTAGGCCATCTCCAGGGGGATGACGGTGGATTCGACGACCAGGGTGGCGAGAAACCACAGCAGGCCGAAGGAAAGGAGGCGATTGGCCCGGAAGAGGCACGGAATGCTGACCGCCAGCACGGCCACTCCGATGACGGCCGGGAGGGCATGGGGCGGCGAGAGCAATCCGTGGGAGATCGCCACGTCATGATTGAGGTTCAGTCTGGCCGGCAGCGGCAGGGCCAGCAGGCCGAGGTAGAGAAAGATGACCCGGGGCTGGGTCAGCAGCCGCTCCTCCATGGTAAAGTCGCGGGCCTCATACCCCCCGGCAATGGCGGACAGCAGATCCTGGCCGAGGTATGCCACGCTGACCCCGGCCACCACCAGCAGGGCGCCCGTTGACCAGGCAACGATTTTGCTCAGGTCCGGGGCCGTGTTGCCTTCTCGGAGAAAGAAGAATTCATAGGCCAGGATCATGAACGGCAGCGAGGCCGCATTTTCCTTGCTGAGCAGGGCCAGGCCGCCCAGCAGCAGGCTGAGGCAGTAGGAGAGAACGGACGATGGGGAAGCGGTTCCGGCACGCCGTGCCCGCACGTAGAGCAGCAGGGAGGAAATGTAAAACAGGGCGCACATGCTGGTCATGCGTTGGACGATATAGGTGACCCCGTTGGTCTGGACGGGATGCACGGCCCAAAGGAGGGCGGCCAGGAAGGCGATCTCGCGCGCATGGGGGACACGGCCCCGCAGGGCGGGGCTGTTGAGGGTGGCAACAAACAGGAAGTAGAGGGACAGGGCGGCGGTGATGTGGACGGCGAGGTTGACCAGGTGATAGCCGGCGACGTCCCGGCCGTGCAGGGCATAGTTGAGGGCAAAGGACAGGTTGGGGATCCAGCGGTGGCTGGCGCCCTCCCTGGTGGCGGCGTTTTTCAGGGCGGCCGGGGAAAAATCCGGGTTTGCCAGGAATCGGTTGTCGACTATGTTGCTGAAGTCGTCAAAGGCAAACACGCCCCGGAAGGAATTAGCATAGGCCGCGGACAGGACGGCAATGATAATGGCCAGGAATATTCCCTGTCGTGCCGCCGCGGACATGTTCAGGTCTGCCCGCTGATCTTTTTCCAGGTATCGCGGAGGGTGACGATCCGGTTGAAAACCGGTCGGCCGGGACGCGCATCCCGGGAGTCGAGGCAGAAGTAGCCCTGCCGCTCGAACTGGAAGCGGTCCCCTGGCAAGGCATTGCCGAGGGAAGGCTCGAGCTTGCAGCCCGCGAGGACCACCAGGGAGTCCGGATTTAGAAATTCCTTGAAGTCCCTTTCCCTGTCCATGTCCGGATGTTCGATGGTGAACAGCCGGTCGTACAGGCGCACTTCGGCCTCCACCGCATGGCGGGCCGAAACCCAGTGGATGGTTCCCTTGACCTTGCGGCCGTCCGGCGCCGATCCCCCCCGGCTGGCGGGATCATGGGTGCAGTGCAGTTCCGTGACCTCGCCGCGGTCATTTTTGATCACTTTGTCGCAGGTGACCAGGTAGGCGTAGCGCAGCCTGACTTCCCGTCCCGGGCCGAGGCGGTGGAATTTCCTGGGCGGCTCCTCCATGAAATCGTCGGCCTCGATATAGATCTCCCGGCAGAACGGCACGGTCCGGGTCCCCATCCCGGGTTTCTGGGGATGGTTCAGGGCCTCGAACTGCTCGGTCTGTTCTTCCGGATAGTTGGTGATGACCACCTTGAGGGGGCGCAGCACGCCCATGACCCGGGGGGCGGCTTCATTGAGGTCCTCCCGCACGGCATTTTCCAGCACGCCCATGTCGATCCATGAGTCCCTGCGCCCCACGCCGATGGAGTCGCAGAAGCGGCGGATCGAGGCGGGGGTGTAGCCGCGCCGCCGGAGGCCGGAAATGGTCAGCATGCGGGGATCATCCCAGCCGCCGACCTTGTTT
>JALHJD010000285.1 GCA_022837185.1 Desulfobacteraceae bacterium | reverse complement strand
CAGCTCCCGCAGGGTATCCTCCTTGTTATTGTCCACCACGTACGCCCAGTCGTTGTGTGAGGCGATGGCCGACCTGATCTCATCCAGCGGCACGTCCCTTTTGAGCTTGATGGTGAAGGCCTGGCTGTGGCAGCGCATGGCCCCCACCCGCACGCAGCAGCCGTCCACCGGCACCGGCTTCCCGGCCAGGCCCAGGATCTTGTTGGCCTCGGCCATGCCCTTCCACTCCTCCCTGGTCTGGCCGTTGTCCATGGCTCGGTCGATCCAGGGAATGAGGCTCCCGGCCAGGGGGGCGCCGAAGTTGGCGGTCGGCAGCGTGTCCTCGCGCAGGGCCGCGGTGACCGTGCGGTCGATGTCGAGGATGGCCGAGGCCGGGTCGTCCAGCAGCCCGGCTGCCCGGTTGCCCAGATACCGCATCTGGTCCATCAGCTCCCGCATGTTCTTGGCACCGGCTCCGGAGGCGGCCTGGTAGGTCATGGAGGTGATCCACTCCACCCAGCCTTGCTCGAACAGGCCGCCCAGCGCCATAAGCATCAGGGAGACCGTGCAGTTGCCGCCGATGTAATCCCTGATGCCTGCGGCCAGGGCCTGGTCGATGATCTGCCGGTTGACAGGGTCGAGGACGATGACCGCATGCTTTTCCATGCGCAGGGTGGAGGCGGCATCGATCCAGTAGCCCTGCCAGCCGTCCCGGCGCAGCTCCGGATAGACCGCCGTGGTGTAGCCGCCCCCCTGGCAGGAGAGGATGATGTCCATGGCCGAGAGCAGCTTCCGGTCATGGGCGTCATGGAGAAGGTATGTCCGGCCGTTGATCTCAGGTCCCTCCTGGCCGGCCTGGGAAGTGGAAAAAAAGAACCACTCGCAGCCGTGAAAATCGTCCTCCTGCCGCATCCGCTCCATCAGCACCGAGCCGACCATTCCCCGCCAGCCGATAATTCCAACTTTTCGCATTGTTTTCTTTTCCCCCTCAACTGTCTGTTTTCTGTTCAATTGATAAAAAGTGATGTAATTCCCTCGGCTATCAGCGGCGCCACCGAGTACAGGTCCAGCAGATCATCGGAATAGCGTCCGGGGTAAGTGTCCGAGCCGATGATCCGGTCAATGCCCTTTTCCTGGAACCTGCTCCTTGCCTCGGTCGGCAGCACCAGGTGGGTTGCCATGATCAGCACGTTGACGGCTCCGGCCTGGTAGCACCGGTCCACGGTCTGCAGCATCGAGCCGCCCGTGCGGATCATATCGTCGCAGATAATCGCCGTCTTACCGCGGACGGTGCTGGAGAGCTGGCCGACAATGGTCTGGTCGACATCGAACCGGTCCTTGTTGGCGGCGGTATGGGGGCAGCCGAGCAGACCGGCCAATCGGGCCACCCGCTTGCTGAACCCGTAATCCGGCGACACCAGCACGTAATCCTCCACCCCGATCTCGATGATCTTGCGTGCGGCCAGATGCTCGGTCCACAGGTGCCTGGTTCGGACTTCACCGGCATGGGCGTGCAGCACTGCCTCGGAATGGAGATCGATAAAGGCCACATAGTCCGGGCGGGCCCGGTAGATCTGCCGGGTCCGGGTTATGCCCTTGGGGATCTCGCCGGAATCCGGCTTGGCCCGCTCCATGGTGGAATAGCCGAGGTACGGGATAACCACGTTGACCGTTCGGCCGTTCCAGAAGCGGCAGCCGGCGATCAGGTCCACCAACTCCTGGTGAGCCGAATCGTCCGGGGTGGCGGCGATGATGACAATGTCCTTTCCCGATATGTCGCAGGGAAAGGCATGGTAGCGCTCCCCGTCGGCAAACTGGCGGCAGATCATCTCCGTCAGGGTGACGTCCAACTCATCCGCCACCTTCTGCGCCAGTTCCGCCGAGGCCAGGTTTGCTATCAGGAGGATGTTGTCTTGTCTGATCATGGCGGCCGGGTTCTCCTCAGTTCAGCGCTTCGACGATGGCGGCGCCCATCCGGGCCGTCCCGACAGCCCGGGAGCGGTCGACGGCGATATCGGCCGTCATGATGCCGCGGTCCAGGGTTTTCGCCACGGCCGCCTCTATGGCGTCCGCCGCCTCGTCGTATCCCAGACTGTAGCGCAGCATCATGGCCGCCGACAGGATCTGGGCGATGGGATTGGCGATGCCCCTGCCGGCGATATCCGGGGCCGAACCCCCCGCCGGTTCGAACAGGCCGAATTTCTCGGCGTTGAGGCTGGCCGAGGCAAGCATGCCCATGGAGCCGGTCAGCATGGCCGCCTCGTCGGAAATGATGTCGCCGAACATGTTGTCGCACAGCATGACGTCGAACTGGCCGGGCGCCCGGACCAACTGCATGGTGGCGTTGTCGATGTAGATATGGTTCAGCTCCACGTCGGGATAGTCGGCCGCGATCCCATTGACCACTTCCCGCCACAGGACCATGGTTGTCAGGACATTGGCCTTGTCGACCGAGGTCACTTTTTTCCTCCGCAGGCGCGCCGCCTCAAAGGCCATGCGGGTAATGCGCTCGATTTCGGCCCGGGTGTAGACCAGGGTATCCCATGCCCTTTCCTCCGGTCCATTCCCTTCACGGCCCTTGGGCTGGCCGAAATAGATGCCGGAAGTCAGCTCGCGGACCACCAGGATGTCAAAGCCATCCCCGACGATATCCGGGCGCAGGGGGCAGGAGGAAACCAGCGACTTAAACACCTTGGCCGGCCTCAGGTTGCAGAACAGATCGAAATGTTTGCGCAGCGGCAGCAGGGCCGCCCGTTCCGGCTGCTTCTCCGGGGGCAGGCTCTCCCACTTCGGCCCGCCGACCGAACCGAAGAGGATGGCGTCGCTCTCCTCGCAGGTCTTCAGGGTCGACTCCGGCAGGGCATGCCCCTGCCGGTCTATGGCGATTCCCCCGACATCGGCCTCCGTGTACCCAAGGGCAAAACCAAACTTTTTCTGCGCGGCATCGAGCACCTTCAGCGCCTCGGCCATCACCTCGGGTCCTATGCCGTCTCCCGGCAAAACCGCAATTTTTTTCATCGTTGTCTTCTCCTCGATTTTCCCTGTCGCTTCATTCACTTAAAAAAAAGGTACTTACCAAATCAAGGCTTTTTTGACCAGTGATTGTTGTTTTTTAGCCGGCCTGTGCCGGAATTAGCAGTCGGCAGTCGGCAGTCGGCAGTCGGCAGTCTGGATTATCTCCTGCCAGGCGTTTGGGTAAATGCTTCCCGTAGGTTGGTGGTGAGCTCGCGAACCCCAACAATTTCAATCGGTTACGTTGGGCTTCGCGAGCTCAGCCCAACCTACA